>JBGAKX010000127.1:0-12994 GCA_044224215.1 Blastocatellia bacterium | reverse complement strand
TGCCGAGCCTGAGAGTCATCGGGCGAACAACCACTCCGAGATGACGTCGTAGGACTCGCGCGGCACTTCGTGCCCGCACTCGAAGATCCGGAACTCGACCGACCGCGCGCGCGTGAGCAGCGCCTCGGCGTTCGACTTCATCTTCTCGGGGCTGTAGTACTCGTCGGTGCGGCCGGCGAGATACAACACGTCGAAATTCCCGCGCACGTACTTTCCGTCCGTCAGCCAGTCGCCGGGAATGCCGCCGCAGATGCCAACCACGCCGCGCACGATTCCCGGATTCGTGAAGGCGACCCGAAAATTCATTGCGACGGCCTGCGAGAAACCGACAAGGAATACGCGCTCGGCGTCGACCCGGGGGTGCGCCTCCATCTGGCTCATGATGGTCTGTATCGCGTTCGCGTGCATCGCCATCGATTCGTCGAACTCGAAGTTCGTCGCCCAGCCAAATCCGAACTTCAACGGATGGGTCTGATCGTCAGGCCGAACGACGTGCTGGTGAGGACCCTGCAGTGCGGCGATGGCGAAGTCGGTCTCGTTGATTCGCCGCATCAGTCGCATGAGCGACGTCCGGTCGCCTCCGTACCCATGCATCGCAATGACGAGTGGATACGGACCGTCCCCGGGAGGCACGAACAGGTTGTAGTGACGGCGGATCTCTTGCGAAAAGGTGCGCTCGACGACTTCGCCCACGATCTCCTCCCTCATTCGATTTCGAGTTGTTTGAGAGCGACGGCGTTCCGCCTCAGGAACGCGTCGACACCCCCGGCGAGATACGTATCCACGGCGCGACCCGAAACTGCAAGGCCCGATCGTGGATCGCGGATCTTTCGGCGGCCCGAGACGTGGTACGTACGGACGGCCTGTGTTGCGTCGCGGCCGACCGCCGCGCCTGCCAATGGGAGAATCTCTGCCGCAAGCGTGCGATTCTCGTCGACCGTGCGCCCGTTCTGGAGGTGCAGCAAGTGATCGCCCGATCGTGCAACGACGCACGAACGAAGCCTCGCGAGCCGTGAACCGCTGGCCCGCACACGCGCTGCGGTAACGAACTCTACAGGACCGGCCGCATCCGACTCGGCGTTGAGCGGCCACACTTCAACGCGCGCGACGGCCGAGACCGCCCGTTTCCCGCCTTCGATCGTCGCGACGTCGCGCATCCGGTGAATTCCCGCTTCGCCCTTCAGGTAACCAAACGCAAATGGTCCGTCGATCCGAATCACACTGATCGGATCGGCTCCCGTGCCGTCCACGGCACGATCGCTGAGCACTTCGAATGGCCTTCCGACGGCGCGGGCCCACGCAACGTACTGATCCGCGAGCGTGTCGAGCCAGTCGATGTCCGACGGCGTGGCGCCCTGCACACGCAGCGTCACAAGCGCTGGGGCATCGTCGTATTCATCGAAGGTGGTCAGTTCGACCTCGAACCGGTCGCACGCGAGCTCGGCCCGGACAAACTCGCGCACGAGCGATTCCCTTGCGGATGCATCCTTGCGCCGCACGGCATCGCGCGACCGCGACTCGATCTCGGCGAGTCGCGCCTGGAGCTCGCGCGCGAGACGGACCTTGCCGACGAGCTTGTTGTACTCCGAGAAGTCCGCCAGCGCGCTCGTCTGGTCGGTCCAGTAGCCGTCGGTCGCCTGCCTTTCGCGTATGGCGTCGATCCTGCTTTCGAGCGTGTCGAAGTCGTGCTCCGCCGCAACGCTGGCGATACGTGCGGCGAGAGCGTGCGCACCATCGGCGACCTCTGAGAGCGATAACCGGCGACCTTCGATCGAGACCTCCTCGTCGACGGTTGCGGCCCGCAATGATTCCTCGGTATCGATCACGCGAACCGTCGTCGCCCGCTCACCGCGAGGCTCGAGTCGCAGAATCTGGCCCGGTTCGACGGCGGTCTCCATCATCGCGATCGCAAGCGGGACGACGACCTCGCTCGATAGCTCGCGCTTGAGCGCCCGGGCGCCGAACTTCGGGTTGAACCCGCGATCGAGCACACGGTCGAGCAGTCGGTCGTCGACCTCGATCGCGATGCCCCGATTCGCAATCCCCCGCCGTCCGTACACCCTGCCGAGCTCGCGAAGCGCAATGCGGCGGACCGTCTCGCGCGTCAGCGACCGGAACACGACGATGTGCTCGATTCGATTGATGAATTCCGGTCGAAGCGCATCGTCGAGCGCCCGCCGGATCCTGACCTCGGCCGCCTGATCGACGGTGGCGCCTGCACCCGAGAATCCGTGCACGGCCCTGCTTTCGAGCCGCGTATCCGTGCCGAGATTTGAAGTGAGGATGATGATCGCGTTGCGGAAATCGACCGTCTGGCCAGCGGCATCCGTCAGACGGCCGTCGTCGAACACCTGCAGAAAGAGGTCCGCGATGTTCGCGTGCGCCTTTTCGAATTCGTCGAGCAGAACGACGGCAAACGGGTGTGCGCGCATCGACTCGACGAGCAACCCGCCGTTGCCGGGGCGTTTCGGATCGCCGATGAGCTTCTCGAAGCTGTGGTAATCCTTGAATTCGGACATGTCGAACCGCAGCATCCGGCTTTCGGATCCGAAGAGGAACTCGGCCAGGGCCTTTGCGAGCTCGGTCTTGCCGACGCCCGTCGGCCCCACGAACAGAAACGTTCCGATCGGCCGCGCCGGGTCGTTCAAACCCGCCTTGTAGAGCGCTATCGTCTCGACGATTCGGTCGAGTGCGTGCTCCTGGCCGAGCACTCGCTCCGCAAAGAACTGGCGGATCGCATCCGTGGTGACGCGCTCACGGTCCGAGATGACGAACATCGGGAGACCGGTCGTCTCGGCGAATGCGTGCTCCACGACCGTCGCGTCGATTGACGGCGGTTCGTCCGACGCCGTCTCCTGGACCGACCGATTCAGAGCACGCTCGAAGAGCTCTATCGCCTTGCCCGGCTGGTGGCGGTATGGGAGGAATCGATCCGTGAGATCGATGATCCGATCGAGCGCAGCATCGTCGAATGCCACGTTGGCGCGCGCCGCAAGGCTCCCGGCAACGCGGGTGAGGATCGGTCTCACGAGGTCGCCCGGCGACGGATCCACGCGGACCTGGACCAGCAGGTTGCGGAACGACGGCATCCGGTCAAAGTACGCCGCGATCTGCGCCTTGGTCGCCTCCCCCAGCAGAATGACCCGGTTCGACTCTACGAACTCCTTGAACAGGTCGGCCATCGTTTCGTCGGTCGATTCGCTGCGCCCGACCGACGTCAGGTTCCAGATGTCCGTCACGTAGAGCACGGCGTGTCGGTACGCCTCGAGCTCGCGGATCACCGACGTCAGTTTGGACTGCCACTCGCCGAGATACTTTGTGTCGGAGATCAACCGCGACGTGGACGTACGGAAGACCCGTAGCGCTCCGGCTTCGCCGGCCGTCCGCCGCGCCACAGCGTCTGTTACGACGCGCTGGATGACCGCCGACTTGCCGGCCCCGGCCTCGCCGACCAGCAGCACGCTGCGGCGCGATGCGAGCAGTTCCTCGACCTGTCGCGCCTCGGCTTCGCGTCCGACGACGGGCCGATCGTCGGCGCGAGCGGCCGCGTCGCACAGATCGTCAGTGCATTCTCGCAGCGATCCTTCGAACAACGACACGCAGCGGACCTCGCTCCCGGTTGTCGAACGACGGGAGGTTACTCGTCCGGGTCGCGAACGACAATGCTTGCCGAGGCGTATCGCCGCGGGACGAGCGCATGCGCCGTGCGCTCGGCCTGCTCGTCGATGTGCGTGGTCACGTGCTCGCGGACAGCGCCGACGAACTGCTCAAAGTCCCGCTGCATCTGGTCCATCCGCGCCGTCAGATCGAGGATGATCGAAACGCCGGCGAGATTGACCCCGAGATCGCGCGTGAGGGACATGATCACCTCGAGCCGCGCGAGATCCTCGTCGGTGTAAAGACGCGTGTTGCCCTTCGACCGGGACGGCCTGAGCAGTCCCTCGCGCTCGTACATCCTCAGCGTCTGCTGATGCAGTCCGTACGTCTCGGCAACAACGCCGATCGTGTAGCTGATCGACTTCTTCCGCATGGCGAACTACGAGCCGTTTGTTCGCGCGTCGAGCGCCGCGCGCGGGTTTTCGGGATTCAGCCGGGCGTACTCGGAAAGCACCTTCTTGGTCTCTTCGCTGATGACAGCCGGCAGCACGATCTTCACCTCGACGAACTGGTCTCCGCGCGCGTTTCCGCGCAGTGACGGCGCGCCGCGCTCCCGCAACCGGAATTTCTGTCCCGACTGCGTGCCCGGCGGGATGCGCATGACGGTGTCGCCGTCGATCGTCGGCACTTCGATCTTTGCGCCAAGTGCGGCCTCGGGAACCGTGACCGGCACCGTGCAGTAGAGGTTGTCTCCCTTGCGCGTGAAGAACGGATGGTCGCTGACCTTCGTGATGATGAACAGGTCGCCTGCGGGACCGCCGTATTTTCCGGCGTGGCCCTTTCCGGCAACGCGCACTCTCGATCCCGTCTCGACGCCTGCGGGAATCTTGACGCTGCGAATCGTCTCCTTGCGAACCGTTCCGCCGCGGCCGTGACACGTCTCGCAGGGGGTCGCCTTGCGGCCGGACCCTCCGCACTCGCGACACATGGTGCCGGGTCGCGTAGGCGACTGGCCGCTCCCGCGGCACGTTGCGCAGAGCGTCGAACCGCCAGCCCGACTCTCGCCGCTGCCCGCGCACGTGGGACACGCCTCGCGACGCGAGATCGTGATGTTCGTCGTCATTCCGCGCAAGGCTTCTTCAAAGCTGATTGCGAGCGGGTATTCGATGTCGTCGCCCTTTGCCGGTTGAGGCGGTGCGGGGGGACGCGGACTTGCTGAAGGACGACCCCCGCCGAACAAATCCGCAAAGATGTCCCGGAAACTCGAGCCCGAGAAGCTGCCATAGTCGAACGCCGGCCCGCCCTGGCTTGCCATTCGTTCAGCGGCCTCCGAGTACTCGCCGTACCGGTCGTACACGTCCCGCTTCTTCGGATCCGACAGGACTTCAAATGCCTCGGAGATCTTCTTGAACTGATCCTCTGCGTGTTTCCCCGGATTGACATCGGGATGGTGCTTGCGCGCAAGCCTGCGATAGGCCTTCTTGATGTCTTCGGGTTTGGCGTCCCGGGCAACGCCGAGGACGGAGTAGTAATCTTCGCGCGCCATATTCTTGCATCGGCGACCGGACGCGAGGCGCTCGGCTCGCTACGCGCCGGGAGCGGTCACAAACCGCCCCCGGCGCGAATCGAGCCCCTCTGTCCGGTACCGTTTACTTCTCCTCGTCGACGTCGACATACTCAGCGTCGATGACGTCGTCATCCGCGGCCGACCGGCCCCCTGCGCCGGCCCCGGCCGAGGCTTCGCTCGCAGCTTCGCCAGCGCCCTGATCGGCGGCCTGCTTGTACATGGCCTCCGCGAGCTTGTGCGCGGCAGTCGACAACTTGTCGTACGTGGCGTTGAGCTCGGCCGCGTCCGCCGAGTCGTTCGCAAGCTTGGACTTGGCATCTTCGAGCGCCCGATCGATTTCCGCCGCGGTCGACGAATCGAGCTTGTCGCGGTAGTCGGCGAGCGACTTCTCGGTCTGGTATACGAACGAGTCGAGCTTGTTGCGTGCCTCGATCCGGTCCTTTGTCTTGCGGTCCTCGTCGGCGTGCGATTCGGCTTCGCGCATCATGCGGTCGACCTCTTCCTTGGCAAGACCCGAGCTGGCCGTGATCGTAATCTTCTGCTCGCGTCCCGTACCAAGATCCTTGGCCGAAACGTTGACGATTCCATTCGCGTCGATGTCGAACGTGACCTCGACTTGCGGCATGCCGCGCGGAGCCGGCGGAATGCCGACAAGGTGGAACTTGCCGAGCGTCCGATTGTCGCGCGCCATCGGCCGTTCGCCCTGCAGCACGTGGACTTCCACGGACGTCTGGTTGTCGGACGCCGTCGAGAAGACCTCCGACTTTCGGGTCGGGATCGTCGTATTGCGCTCGATCAACTTGGTGAACACGCCGCCAAGCGTCTCGATGCCCAGCGAGAGCGGCGTCACGTCGAGCAGCAGCAGGTCCTTGACGTCGCCGGCAAGCACGCCTGCCTGGATTGCCGCGCCGACCGCGACGACTTCGTCGGGGTTGACGCCCTTGTGCGGTTCCTTGCCAAAGAAAGTCTTCACCAGGTCTTGAACGCGCGGAATTCGCGTCGAACCGCCAACGAGCACGACCTCATCGATCTTGCTGGCGTCAACCCCAGCGTCCTTCAATGCAAGTTCGCACGGCTTGAGCGTGCGCTGCAGCAATGCGTCGACCAACTGCTCGAACTTGGCGCGCGTCAGCTTCATCACGAGGTGCTTGGGACCGGACTGATCGGCCGTGATGAACGGCAGGTTGATCTCGGTCTCCATCGTCGACGAGAGCTCGATCTTGGCCTTCTCGGCGGCTTCCTTCAGCCGCTGCAGCGCCATCTTGTCGTTCGCAAGGTCGATGCCCTGGTCCTTCTTGAACTCGTCGATGATCCACTCGATGATCCGCTGGTCGATGTTGTCGCCGCCGAGGTGCGTGTCGCCGTTCGTCGACTTGACCTCGACGACGCCTTCGCCGACCTCGAGGATCGAGATGTCGAACGTGCCACCGCCAAAGTCGAACACGGCGATCGTTTCGTCCTTCTTCTTGTCGAGCCCGTACGCGAGCGCCGCGGCCGTCGGCTCGTTCACAATTCGCATCACCTCGAGACCGGCAATCTTGCCAGCGTCCTTGGTCGCCTGACGCTGCGAGTCGTTGAAGTACGCCGGGACGGTGATGACGGCCTTGTCGACTTTTTGTCCGAGGTAGTCTTCGGCGGCGGCCTTCAGCTTCTGAAGGATCATCGCCGAGATCTCGGGGGGCGACCAATGCTTGCCGCCGGCGTTGACGCGAACGTCGCTGCCCGCCTGCTCAACGGCGTACGGAACCATCTTCATCTCTTCATTGACCTCGTCGATGCGACGGCCCATGAAGCGCTTGATCGAGTAGACGGTGTTCTCGGGGTTTGTTACGGCCTGGCGCTTGGCGACCTGCCCGACCAGCCGGTTTCCGTCCTTCGTGAATGCGACCACCGAGGGCGTCGTTCGCGATCCCTCGGAGTTCGTAATCACAACCGGTTCGCCGCCTTCCATGACTGCGACGACCGAGTTCGTGGTTCCCAAATCGATTCCTATGATCTTGCTCATCCTGCTCATGCCTCCATCGTGTCACGCGCGGCTCAAACGGGGCCGCCACCCGCGATAACATTCCTCGGGCATAGTAAGGGTTGAGTGTATTGCTGTCAAGTTTATTTCTTGACAAGGCATCAAGTAGCTGTTCCAAAGCTACTTACGGGAGAATCAGCGTGTCGGATTCGAGCCCACTTGATAGCCAATCGCGCAGATTCAGGACGCGCGCTGGTGCTCGCGTCTAGCCAGGCAGCTCGGCAGCGGCGCTGGTCGCGCGGTACGCTTCAAGTTGCCGGCGGGCGTGTACGACGTAATGGAGCCCGGACACGACGATCGTGATGCTGGTCGTAGCAATTGCCGCCTGCAGGACCCAGCCGGGAAGCCAGATCACGCGCCCCAACAGGAAAAGACCCACGACCAGCAACTCGCACACCGTGTTGAGCTTGCCGAGCATTGTCGGAGTAAATCCGGAAAAACCGGTTCGCCGAAAGATCACGTACCCAGCGGCCACGATCCCGGCGTCGCGCGCGATCGCGAGTGTGGCAAGCCACCACGGCAACGGTTCGAATCCGAAGCCCGGCAGCGACACCGCCACGAACGTCACGACAAGCAACGTCTTGTCGGCGATCGGGTCCAGAAGGCGTCCCAGGTCCGACGACTGGTTGAGCCTGCGCGCGACGAGGCCGTCGACGCCGTCTGACACACCTGCTAGAAACACGAGGACGAGCGCGAGACCGAAACGGTTCGTCAGAACGGCGGCTGCGATCGGAATTGCGGCAAGACCCCGCAATGCCGTCAGCACGTTTGGAACCGTGAAGTTGCGGGTTCGTCGCGTGTCGCCGGCAGTGCGCCCGTTCGCGTCCATCAGCGACCCCACAGACTCAGCCGTATTCCGCCCCGCACAAAGAAGGGGGCGCCGACCGTTGTGACAGGCGTTCGGCCGATGTCGTATGTCGAGTCGAGCAGGTTCTCGATGGCCCCGAACAGTTCCAGACCGTGGCCGACGGATCGCGATGCAAACACGTCGACGACGCCGTATCCCCCGAGGGGAAGCGTGTTCAGGTCGTCGTCATACTGGTTCCCCGCGAACCGGGCCTGCACGCCCAGCGTCCATCGCTGCGGCGCGATGTACCTCAGCTGAACGGTTCCACTGTTGAGCGGCACTTGGGGTATCTGTTTTCCAACCAGCAACGGATTGTCCGCGAACTCGAGCACCGTCGCATCAAGCAGCGTGTAGCCACCGCTCAACTCGAGCTCGGGCGTGAGGTTCACGACCGCGTCCACCTCGATGCCGCGCGACCTGGTGCGTCCGAGGTTCGCGCGTTGTCTCGTGATCAGTTCCGGTGTCGACGACAACGTCACGTTTGCGACGGGACGCGTGACGACACTCCAGAACCCGTTCGCCCGTACCGACACGCGTCCGCCGGGCGGTTCGAACGCGACGCCGCCTTCGCCGCCCGTCAAACGCTCGGCCAGCAGGTTCGAATTCGCGAGCGTGACGACATTGCCGACCCGAAATCCGCGATACAGCTCGTTGAGCGTCGGAGCCCGAAATGCGCGATACGCCGAACCATTCAACGTAACCGACGGCGTCACGCGAAACAGAATGCTCATTCGTGGACTGACGGCGGATTCGGACCGGTCGTCGAAATCCCGCACCGTGGATGCCCCGGATCCGTCGAGCAGTCGCGCCGCGGCGAGCGCACGGTAGTTCCGCCACCAGTCGAAACGCACGCCGGCCGTTATCTGAAGCCGCCGCGTGACGTCGAACATCAGCGAGCCGAAGGCGCCGCGATACGATTGGCGCCCGCCCGAGCCCGATGCCGACACCGCCTCGCCGCCAAAGTACCCGATTTCATCGCTCGCTCCGCGAATGTTGCGCAGGTCGAGCCCGGCAATGGCCGTGCCCCAGTCCGACAACGCGCGGACCCACGTGGCCGACACTCCAAGTTGTTGAATCGGAACACGTTGTATCCTGGTCAGCGCCTCTGCGGTCCGGTCGGCGTTGATCGCCGAGAAGCTCTGGTCGTATCCCTCGTCGCCACCGTACACCCGAAGGTTGAACGACCCCGCGTCAGCGGAATTCCAGTCGAACCCTGCAGTCAGTGATCGGATCGTCGTCGCGTTCGTCTGAAGAGGTGTTCCGTTGTCGCGTGACTCCGAGAAGACCGTCCCTCGCACGAATGCACGACCCGCATCGCCAAATGTCCGCTGCAGTTGAAGATCAATCGACGAATGTGCGCTGTCGGTCCGCGTATCGACCGGTCCCCGCTCGTCTTCTGCCACCGCGATGTAGCCGTTCGTGTGATACACGTCGCCCGACAGCCGCCCGCTCCACGGGCCGGCGCCGGACGACGCCGTCGCTGACAACTCGCCGGTGCCGAGATTCCCGCCACTCGTTTCGAGCGAGATCATCGGCGTACCCGCGGGACGAACCGTCACGATATTCACGACTCCGCCGAGCGACTGTGAACCGTACAACCCCGAGCCACCGCCGCGAACGGCTTCCAGCCGGTCGATGGTGACGCGCGGAAAACGGTCCCACTGTATCCACCCGCCAAACGGATCGTCAGCCGGCGTGCCGTCGGCGAGCACGGCAACGCGGCTCGTCCCGCTCGCCGACAACCCCCTCAGCGACGCACCCTGTGTCGTCGGATTCGCGTACCGGCTGTCGTTGCGCCGGAACAGCTGAAATCCCGGCACCTGCCGCAGCGTGCCGTCGATCGACTGTGCGGACGTTGCGGCGAGGTCGGTCTGGCCGATGAGTCGCACGCTCGCGGCCGTCTCGCCAAGCTCGACCGGCGCGCGCTCTGCCGTGACGGTCAGTTCGTGTGAGAGCGGAGCCACCGTAAGAACTACCGTGACTGTCCCCTCGATCGATGCGAGCTGGCGCGTGTCCGTCGCAAAGCCGTCCGCGTCGACCGTCAGTGTCGCCGGCTCGCCCGAGCCGCCCGTGATCTCGAACGTGCCGTCGGCGCCGGTGACGACCTCTGTAGTCCCACTCGCCGACGAAACCCGCACGTGCGCTCCCGCGACCGGTGACGATCTTGCGTCAACAACCACGCCACGAAGACCCGGCAGGCGAGCCGCGGCGGACGCCACGGACGCACACGCAACCGTGAGCGCAACGACCAGAAGTGCTGCGGCGTGCCTGACCATGAGATCGCGAATTGTCTCACCGCAGCCGGTCAATCCGAAGCTCCGCCGGCTGAACACGCAACGAGACCAGGCCGCTCAGCCCTGCGCGGCTTCCTCCATCGCGTCCACCTCGTCCTGCGTCTTGCGCTTCCTGTGGAAGAACCACGCAATGCCGATGCTCACAACATAGAGCCCGAGCATCGGCGTGGCGAAAACGAGCAGGTTCGGGATGTCCGCGGTTGGCGAGACGACGGCGGCAACGATGAAGATGCCGATGATCGCGTACCGCCAGACCCGCACCAGCGTGCGCGCCGTCACCAGGCCGAGTCGTGCGAGAAAATACGTGATCGTCGGAATCTGAAACACGAGCCCGAGGCCGAGCATGATGAACAGCACGAGATCGAAATACTCGTGCGCATTGATGAGCGGTTGGAAGTTTCCGTCGCCGAGACCGATCAGATAGTCGCACGCGGCAGGAAACGCAATCTTGTACGCAAAGACCACGCCAAGCGCGAAACACAACGAGCACAGCACGACGAACGGCGTCACGTACGACCGCTCGTGCGGGTAGAGCCCCGGCGAGATGAAGCCCCAGATCTGAAACAGCAGGTACGGCACCGAGAACACGATCGCGGCATAGAACGCGACCTTCACGTACAGGTTGAACGTTCCCTGCACCGTCTCGATGACAAGCTTGCTTCCCGGATTGTTCGACTCGACGGCCGCAACGACGTCGACCGGAATCGGCGTGCCCTCGGGAAACACCTTGCCACCGAGCCCCCACGCGCGCGCGAGGACGAGGGTTCGCTTCCCGTCCGGCTCCAACTGCATCCGGGCTGCGATCGTGGTTCCCGTGGGTATTTCGACGCCGCCCATCTGCACCGCCGCCGCAAACGAGTACTGCAGCTCGGTTCCAGGCGCGACGCTCGCAAGATCGGTCGACGCCTGCGTGCCGAGCGACACCTCGCGCGCCGCCCGAGCGCGCTCGAGCGCCTCGGTCACCGGAATAGAAAGAAACGCAAAGATATACCCAGATACGAACCACCCGATGATGAACATCGCGGCGATCGCTATCGCGGAACGGACGAGCCGCGTCCGCAACTCATCGAGATGCTCGAGAAACGACATCTCGGCGCCGGGACTGGACTCTGTCGACATCGACTCCTAGACGGTCTGGTCTACCGTGGGCTCGGCTGCCGGCGTGACTTCCTCGACAGCCGGCAATGTTGCGTGCGCCGCGTCGCCCGTGGCGACGTCGGCCCGAGGCAACGCATTGACGTCCGGCTTGGGCTCGACCGGCCGGCGTCGCTCGAGCTCGACCTCGTCTTCCCAGGACCGCTTGAAATCTTCCGACGCCCGCTTGAACTGACCAAGCGCGTTGCCAAGCGTCTTGCCAAGCTCGGGGAGTTTCCGCGGCCCGAAGATGATCAGGGCCACGATGAAGATGAAGAAGATCTCGGTGAATCCAAGGCTGCCAAACATACCTGCTGCACTCTCTTCCGGCCCTATGCCGTCAATCTCCGCGTCGAAAGTCTAGGCGTCGTTCGAGTCGGATGTCAACGCACCCGTACTTTCGCGAACTTACAGACTCTTCGTGCCCGGGACTCGAATTGGATTCCCGCAACGGAGCGTTTGGCGGAACAATTCGTCAGGCGCTCCAATACTGCCTGTCGAGCGAGCGGTACCGCAGCGCCTCCGCAAGATCGCGGCTTTCGATGCGCTCGCGAGCGTCGAGGTCCGCGAGCGTGCGCGCGACCTTCAGCACGCGCGTGTACGCCCGCGCCGAAAGGCCCATTCGCCGAACCGACTCCTCGAGCCGCGCCTTGGCGGCGTCGTCGACGCGACAGTGCGACCGCATGAGCCTCGTGGTCATCTGGGCATTCGACCACACACGGTCGCCCGATCGCCTGAAACGGTCGCGCTGCGTCGTGCGTGCCGCCACGACACGCCGCCGGATCTCGGCCGACGACTCGCCCGGTGCGTCCGACGACAACTCGGCGAACTTCAGCGCGGGCACCTCGATTTGAATGTCGATCCGGTCGAGCAACGGTCCCGAGATTCTCGAGATGTACCGTTGAATCTGGCCCGGAGTGCACCGACAGGATCCCGTCGCGTCCCCCCATCTCCCGCACGGGCATGGGTTGAGCGCCGCCACGAGCATGAACCGCGCGGGATATGTCAGCGAGAACGCGGCCCTGCTGATCGTGACGGTGTGGTCTTCGATCGGCTGGCGTAGCGACTCGAGCGTCGACCGGTCGAACTCCGGCAGCTCGTCAAGGAACAGCACGCCGTTGTGCGCAAGCGACACCTCTCCCGGCCGTGGCGAGCTGCCGCCTCCCACAAGACCGGCGCCAGACACGGTGTGGTGCGGAGCTCGAAACGGACGCGTCGAGACGAGGCCCGCCCCGTTGGTCAGGCCGGCCACGGAGTGGACCACGGACGTTTCGAGCGCCTCTTCGAAAGAAAACGGCGGCAGGATCGTCGGCAGTCGACGCGCAAGCATCGTCTTGCCGGAGCCCGGCGGCCCGACGAGCATCACGTTGTGATTCCCTGCCGCGGCGACTTCGAGCGCGCGCTTTGCGGACTGCTGACCCTTCACGTCGGCAAAGTCTTCGCGATAGTCATTCAAACTCTGCACGAGCGCACCGGGATCGACGGTCACGCCGGCACACTCGACGCCCGCCGCGAGCTGCTGAACGAGCGCC
>JBGAKX010000126.1:0-13085 GCA_044224215.1 Blastocatellia bacterium | reverse complement strand
GGTCGACCGGCAATTCGAGCTCGGCGGCGATCTGTGTCACCGTGGTTTGCTGGCGGGCCAGATCGACGCCTACGTCGAGTACACGGGCACATCGCTGACGACGATCCTGAAGGAGCCGCCGCGCTCGAGCCCACGCGAAGTGTTCCAGTACGTTCGTGCCGAGTATGCCAGCCGGTTTCACCTTTCGGTTCTCGAACCGCTCGGATTCAACAACACGTACGCGATCCTCGTTCGCGGAAGCGACGCGAGCCGGCTCGGGCTGCGGACGATCTCGGATGCGTCGCGATTCACGCCCGAATGGCGCGCCGGATTCGGACAGGACTTCATGTCGCGCGAAGACGGCTATCCTGGATTCGCGGCTGCATACGGCCTGCGGTTCTCGGCGCCGCCACGTGAAATGGAGCTGTCGCTGACGTATCGAGCCCTCGCCGGTGGCCAGGTGGACATGATTGCCGGCAACTCGACCGACGGGTTGATCGACTCGCTCGGGCTCGTGCAGCTCGAGGACGACCGGCACTACTTCCCGCCGTACGAAGCGGTGACGATCGTGCGCCCCGACGTGTTCGAACGGTATCCGGCGGCGCGCCCCGCGCTCGAGGCGCTTGCCGGCACGATCAGCGAGTCCCGCATCCGCGCGCTGAATTTCGCCGTCGACAACGACAAGAAACCGCCCCGCGACGTGGTGCGCGAGTTTCTCGCGTCGCAGCCGCCGCAGGCCGGGCGGTAACGCGCTACGACGCCCGACGCGCCGCCGACGCGCGGGCTTCGTCGAGGACGACCTGCACGGCGCGCCCGTCGCGGAAGGTTGCGGCGCCCGGCACGGTCGTGCGGCCGTCGCGCAGAGCGGTAACGATCTCGCGCGCGAGGTTCACGAATGACGGAGCCCAGAGCGCATTGATCAAACCGGGCAGGCCGCGCGCCGGATCAGGCTCGGTGAGGTCCTCTGTCCGGTCGTCGCGCCAGCCCGTCAGCGTGAGCCGCTCGTCGTCGAGCACGAGCGTGCCGTCGGAGCCCACGACTTCAAAACGGTGCTCGGTCGGCCCGGGCGCGACCGAGGAGAGGCTCGCTTCGATCGTGACGCCCGATGCGGAGCGCATGCGAAGCGACGCAAAATCGTCGGATTCCACGCGCCGCATCGTGCCGGACGCGGCGTCGGGGCGCTCCGCGACAAATGTTCGTAGCGTGCAATCGACGTCCGCAATCTCGCCGAGCCACCAGCGGCACGTGTCGATGACGTGCGAGCCGACGGCGCCGAGCAGACCGCCGCCGGTCGACGTCTGGTACCACCAGGTGAAGGCCTGGTGCCGGCGGCCGATGTTCGCGCGATAGACGGCCGACACGTGTCGCACGGTTCCGACATAGCCCTCGGCGATCAACTGCCGCGCGCGCCGCCGCGTCGGATTGAACCGGAGTTCGTGATCGATCAGGCTCAACACGCCGACCGCATCGGCGGCCGCCACCATGGCGTCGGCCTCGCCGACGTTGAGCGCCATGGGCTTTTCGCACAGAACGTGTTTCCCGGCGGCGAGCGCAGCAAGCGTCGCGGACGCGTGCGTGAACGGCGGCGACGAAATAATGACGAGATCGACGTCGTCACGGGATGCGAGCTCGGCAGCGTCATCGCAAACGTTCGGGATCCCGAATGCTCGTGCGGCGCGTTCTGCGCTCGAGCGGTGTCCGCTGGAGACGGCAACGAGCCTCGCCCCTTCGACGTGGGCGAGGCCCGGCATCTGCACGCGTTCAGCGAACCCCGTCCCGACTATTCCGATGCGAATGGTGTCGGGCACGGCGCGTCAGCTCAGTGGTTGTCCCAGTCGCCGGCGACGGCGCGAACGCCGGACGACGGACCGTAACCGAACACGACCGCGGCGTTGCCCGCCGTGTTCGAGTTGCGGAGGAAGAAGCTCCCGCCGGTGCCCTGGTACAACCCGACCGTGTCTGAATTGTCGTTGTTCCAGTCGCCGATGAGGGGAGTCAAGCCCGCGCCGCCCGCACCGTAGCTGAACGTGAGGTCGGCGTTGCCCGGCGCGTTTGTATTCCTCAGGAAGAACACGCCGGTCGCGGGGACGTAGATCCCGATCGTGTCGGTGCCATTGCCGTCCCAGTCGCCGACCACCGCCGTCGCGCCTGCGGGCCCGTACGTGAAGGCAAGATCGGCCGCGCCGGGTGTATTCGAGTTCTTGAGGAAGAACGTGCCGCTCGTCGAGTTGTAGATCCCGACGGTGTCGGTGCCGTTGCCGTCCCAGTCTCCGACGATGGGGGCGACCGACGATCCACCAGGGCCAAAGCTGACGACCACGTCGGCGGGGCCGCCGGAATTCGAGTTCTTCAGAAAGAATGTGCCAGTCGTGGGCGAGTAGACCCCGATCGTCGCAAGACCGTCGCCGTTCCAGTCGCCCGCAAGAGGTACGTAGCCCTGCCCGCCCGCGGCGAACTGGAATGCCACGTCGGCGCTGCCAGGCGCGTTCGAGTTCTTGAGGAAGAAGTTGCCGGTCGCCGGGTCGTAGATTCCGACCGTCTCGCTGCCATTGCCTGCCGGCGCGGTGCCGACCATCTGTGCGAGCGCGGCGATGTCCATCCGCATGATCTGCACGCCCATGTCGATCGTGATGTTCGACGGCGTGTCGGTCGTGCGGTGGTAGCTTGGGTACGAGTCCCAATCGTTTTCTATCAGCAGCAGAGCGGGCATTCCTCGGTCGAGGTACGGCACGTGATCCGACCCGAACGGATTGAGCGACGTCACGATGCGGAGCGTCGTGTACTGGGCCGCGGCCGCCGCATAGGCGCTCTGCATGGATTGGCCGATCGAGCCCGTCTCAAGAAGACAATCGAGATCCGAATCGCCCGTGTATCCGATCATGTCCATGATCTGCACGGCGCGAATGTGCGCGTTGTCTCCGGAAGCGACGAGGTCGGACGCGTGGTCGATACTTCCGAAAAGCCCCTGCTCCTCGCCCGAGTAGCAGATGAAGATCACGGTCGCATCCGGCGGATTTGCCGTCAGGATGCGGGCCTCCTCGAGCACGGCGGCCGTGCCCGAGCCATTGTCCTCGGCGCCCGGCGCGGTGTCGGCGGTCTGGACGGTCTGGGAGCGTGAATCGAAGTGGCCGCCGACGATGTACCAGTCGTCGGGACGCGTCGTTCCCGTCAGCGTCGCAACGACGTTGTAGGACGTCGTGGACCCGAACGTGAACTGCTGTGTTGACACGGAGAGCCCGGGCATCGCCTGGAACTGCTGCACCAGCCAGTCGCGCGCCGCGATGTTTCCGCTGCGCCCGCTGTAGCGCGTGCCAAAATTCGCGAGCGTCTGAATGTCGGCGAACCACCGGTCGCCGTTCACGCTGTCGACGAGCGACTGGACGCTGACGTTGAAGTCGATCTTGTTCGCGCTGAGCGGGTCGTCATTCGCTGCCTGGTGCGCAAGGACGAGATTCGGAACGAACGGGTGCATCTCGTTGTCGGCGTGGGGACTTCGTCCACAATCGGCATCGCGCTCGATGATCTCGGCGAGCCGCTCGAACTGCGCCGTCGTTCCAAGGACGACCGACGAGCGCCCACCACTTGCAAGGACACGTGCGCCCGAGGTACCGACGTCGTGGCCGCAGAGAATCCTCAGGTCCGAGGAACGGACGCCGTCAGCCACGATCCGGACGGTGTAGGTATCGGGAATCGAACGCTCGAACCCCGGCTCGCCATAGACGAGCAGGTTGTCGTCGAGCTCCGCCCAGCCCTCGATTTGCGGAAGCCGCTTGAGCGTCTCGAGCCGCTCGAATCCGATCCGGTCGATGTTCACCAGGGCGAACACCTTTGTTCCGCGGCGCGTCGCAGTCGACGCAGCCGCCGCCGACGGAAGGATTGCAGGCATCAGGGCAAGGCACACCGTAATGAACACGGCGATGCGTCGCGAACTTCTCATGGGACAAACGCTCCTCGATGATGGCAGTTGGTCGGGATCCGCAAAAAACGCACCATTCTACGCCAATGAGCGCATGCAAGAGAAGCGTGATACGCGGCGCAACCGGCTCGAGTCGTCACGCGCGGCGGACGACCGCTATAATGCCGTTATGTCGCCAGCGGCAATCGTCGTCGCGCTTGGTCTCCTGCTTCAGGGAGGCGCGCTTCCGGCGTTCGACAACCTCGCAGTGCCTGCGGGCGTCGCCAAGTCGGGCGATCCGGGGGCCGTCGCGTGGTTCGACTTTGACGGCGACGGGGACCAGGACCTCTTCGTCGCCACCATCGGGCCGAACAAGCTGTTCCGGAATAACGGCGACGGAACATTTGCAAAAGTAAATGGAACAGGTCTCGACAAGGACAACATCCCGAGTTTTGGTGTGGCGGTCGCGGATTTCAACAACGACGGAAGGCTCGACTTGTTCGTTGCAAACGTCGGATTTCCCAATAAACTGTATCGAAACGACGGCGACGGCAGATTTCGGGACGTCACCAGGGCGGCGGGCGTCGGAGGCGGATCGGCACCCAGCTACTCGGCGGCGTGGGCCGATTACGACCGCGATGGGTGGATAGATCTGTACGTCGCGAACGGCTCGCAGAACGCGGCCGCTCGAAATTTTCTCTATCACAATAATGGCGACGGTACGTTCCGCGAAGTGGCCGATTCGGCGGGGGTTGGTGGCAACGAACCGAGTCTCGGCTGCGCATGGGCCGATTACGATGACGACGGACTGCCGGACATCTTTGTGGCGAACTTTGGCAAGGCCGACCGGCTCTACCGAAACAACGGCGACGGCACGTTCACCGATCGGGCCGAGCAGACTGGTGTCGCGGGTGTCGCCAACGGGGCCGGTGCGGCGTGGGGAGACTTTGACAACGACGGTCACCTCGATCTCTACGTCTTCAACACGAATGCCGGCGCGTCGGCGGATCGTCTGTATCGCAACCGTGGCGACGGGTCGTTCGATGACGTGACCGCGGAAGAGGGTCTGTCAGAGTCGGGCGATGGAGAATCGGTCGTCTGGGGAGACTTCGACCTCGATGGACGACTGGACCTCTTCCTCGTCAACCGGTCCGACTTCTCGCCGCAGCGAAACCGGATGTTCCGCAACCTCGGCTCGCGATTTGTCGACATCACTCGCGAAGCAGGCGTCGCCGGCACCGGGAAAGGGCAGCCGGCGGCGGCCGCCGACTACGACGGCGACGGTGCACTCGACCTGTTCGTCGGGAACCTGCCCGGGACAAAGGACGAGCTGCTCCACTGCCGTGGGCTCGCGGGCCACGCGCTCGTCGTGAACCTCGTCGGCACGTCCAGCAACCGCGCCGCAATTGGAGCGCGCGTGACGGTAGAGGCAGGCGGATTGAGCATGATGCGCGAAGTGTCATCGTCGTCGGGGCGGTCGTCCCAGAACCAGATCGCGCCGCACTTCGGGCTCGGAGATGCGTCAACCGCGGATTCCGTGACGGTCACGTGGCCGAGCGGGGCCGAGAGCCATCTTGTCGATGTGGCCGCCGGAACCGTGGAAATTGTCGAGCCGTAGCGTTATCGTTTTTGTGACACGCTGCGGCAGGAGGTGATGTCATGCGAGCCACACCCGGATCCCTCGCTCTTGGACTGGCGCTGCTCTTCGTCCCGTTGACGGCATCGGCATACACGCTCGTGCTGCGGAACGGCAGCCGGCTCGAGATCGGCAGCACGTATCAGCTCAACGGAGACCGCATCGAGTTTCGCGGCGCCGACGGTTTCGTCCGCGCCATGTCGCTCGGCGACGTGGACGTCGACGCGACCGCACACGCGAATCGCGAGTCGGTGGTGGCGTTCATCGACCGGGCAACGCAGACGCCCGTCACGGCGGTCATTCCGGCGCCGGCGGCTGCAACGCAACCCGCCGCTCGCCCGCCGGCTGACGAGTACTCGGGAGCGCCGATCACCATCACGTCGCGCGATCTCGAGCCGTTGCGCGTTGCCCGCGAGCAGGCCGATGCCGCGTACAGCTCGCTGCATCCCAACGCCGGCCGCCCGGATCCTGCGGACGAGGTGCCCGCGCTCGGACCGGAATTCACTCAGGACGAAGAGTTGCGGTGGCGCAATCAGGCTCAGGAACTGCGCGAACAGCTCGACATCGAGCAGTCGCAGATCGACGCCATCCGTGCCGAGCTCACCGTCCGCCAGGACAACCCGCTCGATTACAGACTCAGCTACCGCTACAACTACGGCAATGCGCCGGTGTTTGTGCAGCCGAATGGCCGCTTCACCGCGCCGTACGGGAGCCCAAGCGGTTACCTGCGAGCCGACGAGGAGTACGCACAGCTCAACTCGCGGCTGATCGACCTCGAGATCCAGCACAGGGGTTCGTTGTCGCTGTGGGACAACTTTGTCGAGCGTGCGCGACGGCGCGGCGTGCCGCCCGGCTGGCTCAGGGAATAACTTGTCAGAGCGCGGGCGCACGCAAGAGCGCCCGCGCGACAAGCTAGTACGTTCCGCTGAGGATCACTTCGCCAGCCAGGTGAACCTCGACCATCGAGATTCCGCTGACGGGATCGATCTGCGGTGGTATCGGCAGCGTGCCGCCCCCCGGTTGGCTGTCGAACGAGATCGAGCCCTTGCCGTCCTCATCCGTCACGATCATGCCGATCATCGAACCGTCCACCCACAGCTCGTAGCTTGTTGACGCGTTCAGGTCTTCGCACTCGACGTCGAACCGCTGGTGCATGCCCTCAACCTTCCACTCGGCCCGGCCGGACGCGTCGGCGTCGGATCCAACCGCCGTCAGATCGACGCGCTCGGACATTTCAACGCCGCCGCCGCCACCTCCGCCGCCACCGCCGTCGTCGCCACCCCCATCGTCGCCACCGCCTCCGCCGTCGCCGCCGCCGTCATCTCCACCGCCACCGCCGCCGCCGTCATCGCCGCCGCCGTCATCTCCACCACCGCCGCCGCCATCGTCGGTCGCGAAGGTGCCGGACAACACCGGTGAGCTGGCGAGCAGAATCTCGATCTTGTCGATCCGCGTCACGGGGTCCAGATCGGCAGGCAGGTCGCCGCTGTCGCCCGTACCCACGTGCTTTTCATACTTGAGCTCGGCGACGCCGTCGTGTTCGGTTCGGAACATCTCGGTGTAGACGGTGGCGTCCGTATCCGTCACACGCAGCGCGTACTCGGTATTACCTCGCAGGCCCTGGACCTTGACCTCGAACTCCTGTGAATTAGACGAGAACGAGCGCTCTGCCTCGCCACGCGATTTGCGGTCCTTGGGGTCGGTCGGCTGCAGATCGACATAGCTGTAGACTTCGCCGCACCCCGGATTATTGAACGCCGCAATCGCGTCGACGAGCACGCCCATCTTGCCGCGAAAATCCCTGTTCTGGGGCATCGCGTCGACCGGCCCGCCAGTCGAGCGCAGGATGTTCGACACACAGTCGGGATCGAAATTGCCACTCGACTTCTGTTTTCCGGCGAGAATCGCGGCCGTCCCGGCGGCGAGCGGCGTCGCGAACGACGTGCCCGACCAGACCCCGTACCTGCCACCGGGATACGTGCTGACAAGCTTCACACCGGGAGCGCATAGATCGATCAACGAACCGTAGTTCGAGAAAGCGGCCTTGACGCCGTTGTCGTCGACCGCCGCAACCGCAAGGACGAAGCTCTCGTCGGCTGGGTAGTTCTTCTGCTGATCGGTAAAGTCGTTGCCGGCGGCTGCCAGCAGCACCGCGTGGTCGCGCGCTCCCGAGAGCTCGTGCTCGATGCCGTCGATCTTGTCCGGCGCGCCAAAACTCATGTTGATGACGTCGGCGCCGTTCTCGACGGCGAACTGGATCGCTCGCGCGATGTCGAACGAGGTCGCGACGCCGTCGGGCCCCATCGCGCGAATCGGCATGATCCGGGCCTCGGGGGCCACCTTGAGGATCAACCCCGAGATGAACGTCCCGTGGCCGAACGCGCTCGTATCCTTGCCCACCTGTATCTCGTCCGTCGGCAGCCCTCCGTCGATCAGATCGAGGCCGATCAGCGAGCCGTCGGTCGCCGTCGTGAAGTGGCCGGCCAGATCCGGATGCGTCAGATCGACGCCGGTGTCGATGACTGCAACGACAGCCCCGGCGCCACGGCGAACCCCCGCCATCTGGTCCAGATGCAAGGCGTGGTCGAAGTTCTGCGTGTCGTAGCCCGATCGATCGAGCGTCGGGTTGCTGATCTCGTCAAACGGGAACGTCTGTGTCGAATGCCGACCGCGCTTGGACGCCGGACTCGCTACGTACAGGTTGCCGCTCGCCGCGCCGACATTGGGGTCGGTGCGCATCGCCTTGATGATCGCTGGCGTGCCGGCCGCCGACGGCAGCCTGAGAAGATACGTGCCATTGACCTGGTCGGCGACCGTCGCGCCGTACTCGGCTGCAATCGTGTCGATCGTGATCCCAGCCGCGGGAACGACGATGGCCTCGCCGGGCACGAGTTTCTTGTTGGCGCCACCGGCAAGCGCGGGTGTCGCCCGCAGACCCGCCACGACGAGCCAGAAGATCGCGGCAATGGCAAATGCTCTTCTCATGACAATCCTCAATCCTATCATGGGAACGGACTCTAGGGTCTCCCCATCAACACGAATGGAGCCCAGTAGTAGGGGTGGCCGTACCGATCGAGCGATTCGAGCTCGGCCGCGCGAAGCGCCGCGCGCTTGTCGGCGCCAGCCTGAAGCTGGCCGTAGAACGTTTCCATCAGGTCGGCGGTCGAGCGGTCGTTGACCGCCCACAGCGAAACGACGAGCGACGGAGCGCCGGCGTACAGAAAGCCGCGCATAAGCCCGTTCAACTCGTCGCCGGGCGACAACCTGTTCATCCCGGTGTTGCACGCCGACAGCGTGACGAGATCCGCGTCGAGCGACATGTCGAACACGTCGTAGAAGTTGAGGGGACCGTCCGCCATCCGAACCGACGAGAACATCGGGTTGTCGTGCCGGAAACTCCCGTGTGTCGCGAGGTGCAGGATCTTGCTCTGCGGCGCGAGCTCGAGAAACTGCTGCTTGCGCGCGTCCTGTCCCGCGAGCATCACCACCTCGGGGAACAGTCCCTCGAGCGACTTCAGCTCGTCGACGATGTGCGGCGCCATCGCGTCGTCGAGGCCGACCGCGAGCATGGACGTCGCGCGCGTCGTCGGCTCGCTGCGCCCGCGGCACAGACGGTGCACCGTCGCACTCGGCGCATACGAGACCTCGTGAAGCTCGACGACGTACCTGCCATTGGGCGCCTTCAGTGCGTGCATCGGCACATAGTGGAGCAGCCCGTGCGGCACGATCAGCAACCGGCGGCCCTCGATTTCGCCGGCAAGCGGCGCAATCAGCGCGCCGTACAGCGCGGACAGATGGTTGTCGACACACCGGCGGAGCGCGTCGCGGTGCGCGCTCGCATACCGTGCGCCGAGTGCGAACTTCTCGAGCTGGTACCGCAGCCCGGTGACGTGCGCCTCGACCGAACGTCGGTCCGCCAGCGCGTTGTAGGCACGCGAACCATCGGGCGTGACGACAAAGGCGGCGATCTGGTCTCCGGTCACAAAGAACTCGATGGCTGCCTCGTCCGTCTCGAGACCGGCGGCGAGGTCGTCGATCTCGGTGGGTTCGGCGGAGATGAGCTCCGCAAAGCCCGCGTCCTCGACTTCGAGCCGGCGGAATGCGCTCTCGAGCTCGCGCTCGCATCGCGCAAGCTCCGTTCGCAGGTGCGCGTCGAGGCGCGTGTTTCGCTGGCCGCCCTTCTCGGCCTGGTTTGCGATGCGCGACGAGTACCAGCTGAGCTCCTCGAGCCGTCGTGCGAGCTGGTCGCGCAACCGTGCCTCGGCCGTCGGAACGCCGGGAGGGCGAACACCGGCCACGTGATGCGCCATCAGGTCGGCGAGCGACCGCGACTTGGCCATCTCGACATAGCGAAACGCCTTGCGCAGCCCGTCCGCGTCGCCTCGCTCGAGATTGATCGCGACGAGCTGCTCGTACGGTGCGAGCTTGTCCGCAAGGAATCCCGTGCGCGCCTCGCCCGGGCGCAACCGGACACGCAACCGCTCGATCCCGTCGACTGCGCGCTCGAGACTCGCGACGCCCGCATCGTGTCGTCCTCGTGCCAGTTCGAGCGATCCGACGAGCCACGCAACGCGAACGGCAAGCCACGGATCACTCGCGCGCTCAGCGGCCCGGCGCGCCTTGCGCGCGAGCGCGAGCGCGGCATTCGCGTCGCCGCTGGCGTGGAGCGCCTGCGCCTCCACGAGACACGCGTGCGCGCCGCGCGTGCCGAGACGCTGCGACGCAAACACGCTGCGCGCTTCGCTCGCGAGCTTGGCCGCACGCTTCGGATTGCCGCGATCCAGGGCAACTTCGGCGCGCGCGAGCCGCGCATCGGCCGCAAGGACCGGCAGACTGTGTCGCGCAAAGACACGCTCGGCGCGCGAAAGCTCCGACTCGGCGCCGGCGTGATCGCCCTTGCGTGCCATGACCCGTGCGCGCACGACACGGGTGCGCGCGGCTTCCACGCCGTGGTGCGGCATCGCCGAAAACTCGTCGCCGGCCTCGGTGGCCAGCAGCGCCGCCTCATCGATCGTGTTCAGCCGGAAGTGAAGCTCCGACAGGTAGAGCGCGGCCCACGCCGCGAGCACCCCGTCGCCGAGTTCCGCAAGCCGCTCGCGGGAGGAGTAGAAGCGCTTGAGCGCCTCGCCGTAGCGTCCGAGCGACGCGAGCGTGAACGCAAGTTCGTACGAGCACTGGCTGGCAAAGACCGCTCGGCCCTCGGCGAGATTCATGCGCTCGGCCGACAGGTACAGCTCGGCGGCCTCGTGCGGACGGTCGAGCTCGAGCAGCACGTTCGCCCGGTTGAAGTCGACGACGGCAAGCGACGCCACGTCGCCGAGCCGATCAAAGATCGCGCGTGCGCGATCGAAATATCTGAGGGCCGTCCGAAACTCCCCAAGCGTGTAGTAGTAGACCGTTCCGACGTTGTTCTCGAGCTGCGCCACGAGCGCGTGCTCGCCCGCGCGCGCGAGCGTCCGGCGAGCCTTGCGCGCAAGCGCGAGCGCATCGTCCGCGCGGCCCTGACGGTGGAACAGACCGACCAGCTGGCGTTCGAGCGCAGCGGCGTCGGTCGTCCGACCATTCAACCTGAGCCGGTCGATTGCGGACATGTACAGCGGTTCTGCCTGGTTCAGCCGCCCCGAGTAGTGATGAACCTGCGCGACGGCTGCGTCGCCGAACCCGATGCTGACAGGGTCCTTCAGAACGCGTGCGAGCTTGCGCGTCGCAAGCGCAAGAGGTTCGGCCTGGGTGAGATCGACCTTCACCAGCCGGTCGACCTCGTCCTTCAGCTCGATGACGGTCGCCGTATCGAACCGATGGCGATTCGCGGCAAGAAACCCGTCGAGGTCGGCGGCTCCGGTGAGCTGTCGCACGAGCCGGCGCGTGGGCAATGCGGACTGCATGCCGTTACTCGAGCGTGATCGACGCGTCTGGGAGAACGATCTCGCGGCTGCTGCCTGCCAGCCGCAGCGTATACGACCCGGGCGCGACGCCGCCGAGCGTGAACTCGCCAAACTCGGACGTCTCGATCGTGCCGACGATGCGGCCGTCGCGCTCGAGCTCGACGGTCAGGCCGGCGACGCCCTCGAACGCGTCGACGTCGGACGCGAGCACCTGGCCCGTCACCACCACGTCCTGCGCTCCCAGCTCGCCCGAGATCAGAAGATCGATGTCGTACGGATCGGCCTGGTAGAGGAGCTGGCGCGTAGCCGTCGCGGCCGAACTGCGCGCGGGCACCATGTCGGTCGCCATCGCCGCGTTGCTGTCGAACACGAGCGACCCGACGAGCCGCGATATGAGCCCACGGATGCCGCGACGGGCGGCCGCGTCACGCGCATCGGCGAACAGTCCGACCGCGCGGCGCGTCTCCCACACCGGCGGGTCGAACGACGTGTCGTGCCGTGCCGTCTCGACGATCCCGCGATACCAGGCCAGCGTGGTCTGACACGCGTTACAGAGGCCAACGTGATCGGCGACTGCGAGCTTCTCGGCCGACGGCGACTCGTTGTCGGCGAATTCTATGAGATTTTCGAATGTGGGGCAGGACATGAAGGACCGACTCCTGACTACGATTTCCGCGAGCTAATAGACGACCGGCGAGCGAAAAAAATACATTGCAAACAAGGCATTTCGATTGAACGGCTTAGCGGGTGTGGCCGGTGTCCTCGAGCAGCTTCTTGAGCTTGGCGAGACATCGCGCGCGGGTTGGTCCGATACTCGGCACGGGAATCTCTAGCCGGCGCGAGATTTCGTCGTACGACGGCCGATCCTCGGCGTAGTAGAGAAGCTCGACCAGGTTGCGGCATCGATCCGGCAGCGCGCCGACAGCCTGCCGCAACTGTTGCTGCTGCTCGAGTTGAAGCTGCTCTTCCTCGGCGAGCGGCCGATGGTCGACGACCTCGGGGCGCGCCGGCAACTCCTCCTCGCCCCCTTCGCCGATCGGCGCCTCGCGCCGATGTTTGTGCGACACGCGCCAGCACTCGCGCGTGGCGGTCGTAATCAGCCAGCTTGCGAGCTTTGAGCGGTCGTTGAGCGCCGGCAGATGCTCGAGCAGGCGCATCCACACGGACTGGAACACGTCCGAGGCCGCGTCCTCCTGAAAGCCATGCCTCAGGGCAATCGAATAGACCAGGCGCTGGTACCTGAAGACGAGCGCTTCCCACGCCTCCTCCTCGCCGTTCAGGCATCGGGCGGCAAGCTCGTGGTCGTCGAGTTGTGCGAGCGACTTCTCGGCGGCTCTCCGCAAGAGGCGTTCTCCTGGCGCAGGTTCAATGAGAGTAACGACAGACACAAATAGTACTTGCGCGGCGTCCGGCGAACAAATGCCGGGTCCAGAAAACGGAACGCCCCGAGGTCGCGGGACCCCGGGGCGTTCGAGTTTCAGATTGGAGGCGCGACTCAGGCGACCCGTTCGAGCAGGAGCTTTCTGAGGCGCAGCCGGGCCTTGTGGAGCTGGGACTTGGACGTGCCCGAACTGCAGCCGCACAGCTTTGCAATCTCCTCGTGCTCATATCCCTGTACGTCGTGCAGAACAAAGATCTTTCGGTACCCCGGGGGGAGCTTTGCGATCGCGACGTCGAGCGCGATCTGGTC
>JBGAKX010000125.1:0-13141 GCA_044224215.1 Blastocatellia bacterium | reverse complement strand
CCGGCGTCGTTTCCGTACGAGCAGAGCCTCGCCGCGATGTACACGCAGGCGCTTGGCGAGAAGACGTCGGGGCGGTACATCGAGGTCCGCCTCCTCGAGATTGACGGGATTCACGGCGTCGAGTTCTGCGAGGGTCCGCCCGCCAATGCGTCGGACGTGCGCCGGCTTGAGTGGCAGGGGTACCGGCCGACTCCGGACGGCGTCCAGCTCCTGAGTGTGATGGCGTACACGTCGGGTCAGGCGTTTTCGTCGCGCGCCGACGAGCTCCACGCAATCCTCTATTCAACGAGACTTTCGAAGTAGCGCTGCGGTGGCGTATTGTTTTTCCGTCCCTAATCACAAGGTGGATGGTGTGTGATGAAGAAGCGAGTTTTCCTTCTGAACGTCGTACTCATGGTGTCCATGCTGATCGCGCCGGCCCGCGCCGTTACGCAGCAACAGGGCGATGTCCAGTTGCGAACGAACGAAGTGCTGCTCGACCTCGTGGCCACGGACAAGAAGGGCAATCCGGTCACCGACCTCCACCAGAACGAGATCCAGGTGCTCGAGAACGGCGAGCCTCAGGCAGTCACATCGTTCGGCCTTGTTCGGGCCGGCAAGGTGAATGGCGGCGTGGCGGGTCCCGACCTTGCGACATCGCCTGACGCCCCGGTCGCGATCTCCAAGTCGCTGTTTCACGGAATCAACCTGATCATCATCATCGTCGACCGTACATCGGTTGTTCGCGAGAACCTGGCGCAGGTCTTCAAGTCGTCCGAGAAGTTCGTGAACGAGCGACTCGCGCTCAACGACATGGTCGCCGTCTTTGCCAACACGAATCGCCCCGTCATGCTCCAGAACTTTACGAACAACAAGCCCAAGCTTCTGGAAGCCCTCAAACACGCAACAGGTCATGATTCAGAACTTCACGAACAACAAGCCAAAGCTCCTGGAGGCGCTCAAGCACGCGACGGCAGGGACAAGCGTTCCGCTGCAGGAGGCGACTGGCGACGCGGCGCGCGTGGATCTCGCTGGTGCGCAGGTGGCTGAATCCCAGACGCCGCTCACAGCCGCGAATACCACGGCCAGCGCGGAGGACCAGCGACGAAACGATCTGCTCGAGAACAACGCGAAGGGCATCGACACAGCGTTTTCGACCATACGCGACCAGATTCAGGCGCTCGCGATTATCAACAGCATACTGACGCTGACAAAGGTGTATGGATCTGTCACTGGCCGCAAGTCCATCGTTCTCTTCTCCGAAGGCCTGATCGTTTCGACGGAATCCAAAGCCGCGTTCGAAGCGATGATCGGGGCAGCCAACCGGGCAAACTTCACCATCAACACAGTCAGCGCTGCGGGTCTGACTGCGTCCGCGCCCGGCGGCAGGGTGCAACCGCGCAACACGACGAGTGTGTACGAATCACGCGATCGGATGCTGGTGAGCGGCGGGGAATCCGGACTGGATGTCCTTCTCAAACCTTCGATCAACAGCAACGACGAGGCACTCAGCAGGATGGCCAAGGAGACCGGCGGCGTACTGGTCCGGAATACCAACGACCTCGGAATGGGCTTTCAGTCGATCGCAAACGATTTGAAGTCCTATTATGCGCTCAGCTATTCGCCGACGAACACTGCGTTGGACGGCTCGTTCCGCACGATCGACGTGCACGTGACCCGCAAGGACGTCGAAGTACGTACACGGCGCGGCTACTATGCGCTCCCCGGGGGCGCGAACGACGTGCTGCTGCCGTACGAACAGCCACTGCTCGGAATGATCACCAAGGCAACGGCGAACAATCGCCCGACCGACCTCGCTGTGTCGCTCAAGACCGAGCGCTTTCCCGCCGACGGTGGCTGGCGAATTCCGGTCGTCCTGAGCGTCAACGGCGCTGACCTGACGCCGGTTCCGGACCAGACAAAGAAGACCGACGGAAGCAGCGACTTCGAGGTCGACGCGGTGGTTTTGCTGCGCGACACCAACCAGCAGGTCGTCGCCAAGCTCAGCCGCGCATCGATGTACAGGGCGCCGGCCGATCGTATCGCCGAGTTCAAGTCGAGTTCGATCCCGCTCACCCAGTTTGGCGTGCAGCCCGTGCTGGCGCCTGGGGTCTATGTGCTTCAGGCCGGCGTACGCGATGCCGGTTCAAAGCGCGGAACGGTGATCGAACGGCGGATCACGATTCCGCCGTTGCCCGAGGCGGGCCGGCCGGCGCTGGGAAGTCTCGTGCTCAGCACGATCGCGCAGCCGATTCCCGACGGCGATACGCCGCCGGCCGACGATGCGCTCGTCTTTGAGCAGAAGACGCGCATTCTCCCGAATCCGTCGGGCAAATTCGTCAAGGCGCGTGGCGACCGGCTGATTCTGTATTTCCAGATGAAGGCCCCGCCGGGTGCGAAGTACGAAATGCTCGTCCATTTCATGTCCGGCGACGAGGTCGTGCTCGGCACGCCGCCAAACCCGCTCCCGCCTGCCGATGCGAGGGGAATCATCGATGCAGCCCCCGTCGTGCCGCTCGACGGGTTCAAGCCGGGGGCGTATCGCGCGATTCTCTATATCGTGCCGCCCGGATCAAAGACACCGGTGGCGCAGACGATCACGCCGTTCAGCGTGGAGTAGAGTGAAACGACTTAATAGACCGAGAGATCCTTCTCGGCGACGATCTTCAGACCGCCTGCAAGCCGTCGCAACACCAGCATCTGCTTCACCTTGCCGGAGGTCTTCCCCGCTGGCCCCGTGAACACCCACTGCTTGTCGAACACCAGGTGGAACTCCTGCCCGTCGGCCGTCACGGACGCCTCGTGCACGCGAGGCAGCTCGATGCGAACCTCGTCAAACTTCTCGTATGCGCGCACGCGGTCCGCTCGCACGCGGACACGCGGAACCGGCCCGGCGTTGTAGTAGTCCACGATCGGTCCGTAGAGCCCCACGTTCCATTCGACGTCGCGGGCCATGGCCGATGAAACCCAGTCCGAAAGGAACTTCTCGACCTCGGACACCTGGCTGGACGACAGCGGCTGCAGCCCGTCGCCGCCTGTCGCCTCCGGTGCGTTCGGCGTGATCGGGCCGATCGACGGCGATTCGGGAGTCGAAGGCCCAGGCACGGGATATGCCGAAGGCGGCGCACTTCCGCGTGCCGGTTCCGTTGCTGGCGATTCCGGCTGCGCGGCGCGCTGCGGCTCCGGCGCCACGATCGGCGGCGTCGGACCCGGCAGCCTCAGATAGATCGCTATCCCGATTCCAACTCCAAGGACGAGCACGATCGCTCCCGCCACCCACAACGCGATCTTCACCCAGGAGCCCGACGAGTGTGGACGGGACGAATGCTGCGTGACGGGTATGGTAGCTCCCGCGTCCACCACGGCAGGAAGAGGCGGTGGTTGCCATCCAGGGCTCTGGCCGGTCGCCGGTGTCGTGGCGCGCGCCTGGTTCGCCGACGTCGGGCCCCACTGGGCGTTTCGCGACGTGCCACCTGCCACGGTACCGGCTGCGATCGTGTCGCCGGACGCGCAAAGCGCGACCGCGTTTCGGAACCGTTCGGCAAGCACCGACGCGCTCGACGGCCGCGCGGCGGGCGACTTTGCGAGCGCCTGAAAGACGACATCCTGAACGGCCGCTGGCACATCCGGACGAAATCCTGACATCGGTGGCGGCGGTTCGTTCACGTGAGCGACGATGACCGCCGACGGTATCGGCGAGTCGAACGGCACGCGGCCCGTGATCATCTCGTAGAGCACGACGCCAAGCGAGTAGATGTCGGATCGCGCGTCGACGACTTCTCCCTTGCAGTGCTCTGGCGACATGTAGCTCGCCGTGCCGACGACCATTCCAGTGCCCGTCAGTCGGCCGGCCGTCGGGTCCTGCAGCATCGCAATCCCGAAATCTACGACCTTGACCGAACCCGTGGACGATCCGACGACGATGTTGTCGGGCTTCAGGTCGCGGTGAACGACGCCGAGCCGGTGCGCGGTATCCATCGCGTCGCACACCTGTGAAATAATCCTGGACACCTCGGACAGCGCCATTGGGCCGTTCGCGTCGAGAATCGCGCGCAGGCTCCTGCCCTCAAGGTACTCCATGACAAGGTAGGCGCGCCCTTCGGGTGAAATCCCAAAGTCGTGAATCGCGACTGCGTTGTTGTGAACGAGCCGAGCCGCCGCCTGCGCTTCGCGTCGAAACCTCGCGGCAGCCGTCGGTTCCGCGACCATGTCGGCGCGCAGCACCTTGACCGCGACAAGGCGCTCGAGGTGCAGGTGCCTTGCCCGATAGACGGCGCCCATCCCGCCCTCGCCGATCAGCGATTCGATCTTGTACTTGCCGTCGAGCACGATGCCGATCATCGAAACGGCGGGCTCGTCAGGCATCGTCTCGAGCACCGATCCATCCGCCGGACAGAATTGCGCTTGCTGACCCGGAAAGGTCTGGCGGCACATCGGGCAGCGCTTCATGAGGGACAGAATAGTGCAGAGGTGCCAAGATTGGAAATCGCGCCTCGCGGAATGTAGACTCTGTCCGTGCGCATCATCTCGGGCCACTTACGCGGCCGGCGCCTCCGGGCTCCCGAAGGAACCTCCACACGGCCGACGTCGGATCGGGTGCGCGAGGCGCTCTTCAATATCCTCGGGGCTGAGGTCCCGGGAGCGCGGTTTCTCGACGTCTGCGCCGGCTCGGGAGCAGTCGGTCTCGAGGCGATTTCGCGCGGCGCCGATTCCGTCGTCTTCATCGAGCAGTCGCGACGAGCGCTCGAGCAACTCGAGAGCAATATCGAACATTGCGGTGTCGGCGACGTGACCCGAATCGTGCCGAAGGACGCGTTGTCTGCGCTCAAGAGCCTCGTGGGAGGCGAATCCAAGTTCGACATCGTCTACGTGGATCCCCCGTACGACGCCGGCCTGTACCGGCCGATCATCCGGCTGCTCGGCGTGGGAGACCTGGTGGCGCACGACGGAGTCGTCGTCGTGGAGCGCCGAACCCGCGACCAGGTTCCGCCGGAAGCCGGCGATCTGCGTCACTACCGGGACGTAAAGTACGGAGACTCAACACTTACGTTCTTTGCGCGGGTCTGAGCGCAACAGACGCCGGCGAATCCTACTGCCCGAGCTCGACGCGGCCAAGCTCGATACCACCCGAGCGGACCGCCGCCGAGCGCGGACCGAGCGTCAGCTCGACGAGCCGGCCGTCAAGACGCCTCCCGACAGAAACCATGTTCCCGCCCGTGTTCAGGACGCCAAGCCGTTCCGTACCGTCCGGCGCACGCGTGGTCCAAATCTGCACTGGACCGTGCTCTTCGAAGGTCAGCAGCACACCCCGCCACAATTCCCGGGCGAACAGGCCGTACAGCCGGCCAGCGGGTGTCAGGTGCCAGCCCGGTTCGAGGTCGCGTCCGCGCAATCGGGGGTCGCCGTAGCCTGACACCGTCGCGATGCCAGCGTCGCCGACCCAGTATGCGACCGAGTGATACGGAAACGCGTGCACGAAAAGTCCAGCGACGTCTGGGTGCGCGACAAGACGGCCGGTCTTCGCGATGAACTCGAGCCCGTAGTCGTCCGTCAATTGCGCGTTGTCCCTCAGCGACGACCGTATGTTGAACTCGGTCACGAGGAATCGCATGTACGGCGCGATCGGACGCACGAGACCGTCGAGACGATCGATCGAGGCCGGGTCCACGCCCGCTCCGTACAAATGTATGACACCAAACAGGTTCGGGTGACGGGCGAGTGAGATCGACGTGTCGAGCGCGACGAGCGTCCGTCGTGTGTACTCGTCGTCGGAGATGCCCGTCGGCGTTTTTGACTCGCTTCCGACGGTAAGAGAGACGGCACAGGGAATTTCGTACGGCGCGAGCGCAGTGATGATTGCGCCTGCCGAGACGGCGTAGTCTTCGGGCGTCCACGGTCGTTTGCTGAGGTGCGGTTCATTGCCCTCGAATGCAGCCACGTTTTGCAGGAGGCCAAGACTCTGCAGGCGCTCAGCGAGCTCCACGGCTGCGTCCGGCCCCTCTTCGGGATTGAGCCCCAGCACGAGCCGCAGGCCGTTCTCGCCGGCGAACTCGGCGACCTCGTCGACGGGAAACCACGGAAACCGATTCGGCGCGTGGGTCTCGGCGCGAATGGCTTCGGTGGCGTCAGGCCCGTGAAAACTATAGAACCCAAAGGAGTTGAAGCGGACGGCGCCGAGTCCCAGCGAGTCGCGGAGCACGTGTCCGGCCCCCGAGTCGACGTCCATCCCACGGGCGCGCCCGCGAAACTCCCGCAGCAGCACGTGCGGAGCGTCCATGTAGTCGAGATCGACGCCAACGAGCGGCGCTGGCCGCGGCATGCCGGACTCCCGTGGGTCGACCGTCGGAGATGAGGGCCTGGAGCAGGCGGCGAGCGCCATCGAAACTGCGAGCATGGTGCCTGCCACTCGCCTGCCCGTTCGAGTTCCGGCCTGACTCATCCGGTCTCCGATTGGAACAGACCGGGATGCGCGCGCGCAAGGAAGCCTCTCTCCAACCGTTACCTCATCAGTGGAGCGACGCCGGCGTGTCGATTGACACCACGGTGTCGCGTGCTAAGATTGAGTTCCTCTGTCCTATAATAATGATGTCACACCGTGCGGGGGTGCGCCGGTGATTCCCTCGATCGAGGAAACAAGGCAGTTATGAAGCGTGGCGCGAAGCTCCTGGTCGTAAGCCTGACCATTGCACTCGTCGCGATCCAGTGTCAGACCGCACAAGCCGCCAGCTTTGGTGTGCTCAGGGGCGTGGTTCGCGATCAGTACGGATTGCCGCTCGTCGGCGCGACCGTCGCCATCTTTGACGCGAAGTCCAAGGCGGACAAGCCTGTTCGCGACACCCTCACGAACGAGACGGGCGAATTTGCGGCGCAGATTGCGCCCGGACGGTACCTGCTGAGAGCGGTTGCCGCGGGCTTCAGTTCGTTCGAGGCGCGCGCGCGGGTTGCTGCGAATCAGGAGACGGTTCTCGATTCGATCGCGCTTCGCCGTGCGAACACGCTCGCCGACAGGGCCCGCATCGAGTCCAAGGATCCCTATCGCCAGGTCGTCCGCACGTCGCGCGGACACGTGTTTCACCTCGACCAGACCGACGACGACGAAACCCGCGATCTCGACAACGCCACCGCGACGGCATTGACGGATCGCGACAATGCGGCGCACGGAGTCGTTCAGACCGTCGCGGCTACGGGATCGGCCGACTACGTCGCGACCAACTTTGCGGTCGCGCGCGACGTCGCCGGTTCGCAGCTCACGGTTGCGGGACAACTCGGAGCCGGCGAGAACGCGCCGATGCGGCTCGAGGCGGCTACGTCGACGCCGATTGGGAACCGACACGACGTGAACCTCGCGGTCGGCTTCGGCCGTGCACCGGCCGAGATCATCGGCACGGGAACGCAGTCCGAACTTGATCAGTTCACAGTGCAGGCCGTCGACCGGTGGCAGGTGCTTGGGCGGCTCGTGCTCCTGTACGGGCTCAACTATACGAAGTATTCGGGGGCCTCGAACGCCTCGACGATCCTTCCGCGGCTCGGGGTCGAATTCTCGCCGACAAACAGAACGCAGGTCTTTGCGCGGTTGACTCCCGGGTCCACCGAAGACGTGATCTCGCAGTTCGACACGGAAAGTGGCGTGGTTCGGTTCGTCGAACCGGTTCCGATTGCGGTTTCGTCGAACGGCTCGGATCCGATTGCAGGTGACCGCAGCCGGCGCTGTGAAATCGGGTTCAGCCACCTGTTCGACGAGCGGTCGAACGTCGAAGTGATGGCATTCTATGACGTTGCGTCGGGTCGCGGCATCGGGTTCCTGTCGGTGCCTGCTTCGGGCGGCGACTCGGAGTTCCGGACCGGTTCGCTCGACGGCCGATCGACTGGAGTCAGGGTGTTGTACACCCGGCGCCTCACGAACCATTTGTCGGGCAGTGCCGGATATTCCACAGGCCGCGGCCTCGAGCTCGATCCTAGCGCGCTTCTCGATCCCGCAACTCCATTTGATTCGACGGCGTTCCAGCTCTTTGCCGGCCAGCTCGAGGCCGATTTTGCATCGGGTACTCGAATTTCGGCCGTCTACCGGTTCAGTCCGAACTCGGTAGTATTTGCGATCGATCCGTTTGATGGCCGCCTGTCGGCGTACCAGCCGGGCGCGAGTTTCCTCGTGACGCAATCGATCCCGATGCCGGGGTTCATGCCCGGCCGGTGGGAAGCCCTGCTCGACATCCGCAACGTGTTCGACAATGTGCCGGTGTCGGAAGACAACGAAGTGTCGCTCGTTGAATACAGTCGGCTGATTCGCGCCGGTGTGTCGTTCCGGTTCTAGAGGCTGGGAGCGCCGCTCGAGTTTCTGCAGTCACGCGTTCCACGCCGCATTCGAGGTTTTCGGCCCCCGCGCGCATTTGTCGGGGGCTTTTTCGTGTGGCGAGCGTCCGACGATTTGGTGCAGTGCCATTCAGAATTTTGGAAAGTCTACGGAAATTCGGAATTCGACGCGCCGGGACGTACGAATTGAATTCATAAACTATTCATTCCACGGCACTTCTACATTGGCCGATGGTGGAATGCTGCTTGCAGATTGTAAACAGCCGAATTCTGACGTGAAGCGCCGCGCCATTGGGGCGCACAACTGAAACGATATCTGGGGTTACGGACTCGGAACGGGTACGGGCGATGAAGTTCACGGGAACAGCGATGCGAGCGTTCTTTGTGATTGCGCTGACAATCGGCGCGGTCGCGTTCGCCGCCGTGAACATGCGGGAGCAGCTCCGCAAGCCGCCCGTCCCGGACGACGGCGTGGTCTGGGTCGACGTTTCGAAGGGTGTTGAAGCTCTCGACGTCCGGCCTGGCAGTCCCGCCTTCAACGCGGGAATACGGCCTGGACAATTCCTGCGGTTCATCTACAACGACGGCGCGTGGGAGGAGATTCACAGCGTCGACGACGTCGGCTACTACCTCGACAATGCCGGCATCGGCGGGTCGCTCGTCTACCAGGTCGAGCGCATTTCCGCCAACGGCGATTCGCTCGGCATGTGGGAGGGCGACGTAAAGTCGATCGAGGCGACACCAGCCGCACGCGGCAAGGACCTGTATTTCGCGCTCATCGCGGTCGTCTATCTCGCGATCGGCCTGTTCGTGTTTCTCCGGCAGGGTCGCGCGCCGTACAGCTTCCACTTCTTCTGGATCTGTCTGACCGCGTTTCTGTTCTACATCCTCAAGCCGACGCTCGCGCTCGACGCCAACGGTCACTGGGACTCCTTCGACCAGGCGGTGCTGCTCGTCGACAACATCGCGTTTCTTCTCGCCGCGCCGTTGTTCGTGCACTTCTGCACCGTCTTTCCCAGCAAACCGGAATGGCTGACGCGCCGGAACTACCGCACGCTGTTTCTCTACGTGCCCGCCGCGCTGTTCATTGCGGGCGAGATTGCGCTTGTCGTCGGCCAGCACGCGTTCCCGGATTACCTTGCCACGGGCCGTAACCTGCTCGACTGGTTCGGGGTGTTCCAGTTTGCGATCGGGATCGTCGCCGCCGACCTGCTGCTCATCAACTCGTACCTGAAGGCGCAGACGCCGGCGCTCAAGCTCCAGCTGAAGTGGATCACGTGGGGTGTCGGGCTCGCGGCGGTTCCGTACGCGCTCTTCTATGCCGCGCCGCGCCTGATGGGGCGGCCCGTGACGCCGGTCGACAACGTCTTCGCGCTCGGTCCGCTGATCCTTGTGCCCCTCAGCTTTGGCTACTCCATCGTCCGGTACCGGATGATGGACGTCGACGTGATCGTCCGCCGCAGCTTCGTGCACGTGCTCGTCACGGCGGCGGCCGGAGCCCTCTATCTCACGCTGCTGCTTACCGTTGGCGACACGGTCAAGGAGATCAACCCCGACGCGTCGACATGGGTCGCGCGCGCCGTGACCGTCGCCGTAATGCTGCTGGTCACGATCCTGTTCGCGCCAATCAAGACGTGGCTGCAGCAGACCTCCGACCGGCTGTTCTATGGCGAGCGCTACACGCTCCGCAAGGGACTTGGCGAGTTCGGACGCGCCCTCGCCTCGACCTCCGACCTCGACACGCTGCTCACGTCGCTTGCGGCCCGGCTGCGGCGAATGCTCTCGGTCGACCAGTTGGCGATCTTCGTCGAGGACGGCAAGTCTCCCGACCAGTACCGCCTTGTTCTTTCGACGGGTCTGTCGGGCGATGTGACGCTGCCGTCCGACTTCCCGCGATGGTCGCGGGCGAACTCCGCGGTCCGTGGCTACGCCCTTGCCGAGGAGTCCGCCGACGGCCAATGGGCCGGGATTCATTACCTCGTGCCGTGCGTCGTGCGCGACCGGATGGTCGCGTTGATCGGTGTGGGCCGCCAGACGACCGACGGCTCGCTCGTCACGAGCGAGGACATCGAGATCCTGCGCGCCATCTCGGGCTACGTCGCCGTCGCGATCGACAACAGTCTGCTGCTCGGCTCCGAACGCGAAAAGGCGGAACTGCTCGCGCATCTGAAACAGTTCTCCGAGTCGATCATCGAAAGCGTCAACGTCGGAATCCTCGTCATCGACAGCTCGGGCCGGATCACGACGTGGAACAGCGCGCTCGAAGAGATGCTCCGGATCCCGCGCGAGGAGGCTCTTGGCGGCGATGCTCCGCGCATCTTCAACGCCGAGATGATCGAGACGCTGCGCGGGGTCACCGGAACCAGCGGCTGGGTGGTCGACGACGTCCGTCACCTCTACAAGTTCCGCACGCTCACGCGCGACGACCGCGAAATCGTCATCAACCTGTCGCTCGCACCGTTCGAGGACACCGCGCACACCCTCGCAGGCACGCTCGTCGTCGTCGAGGACGTGACGGACCGCGTCAAGCTCGAGGATCAGCTGCAGCAGTCCGACAAGCTCAGCTCGATCGGTCTGCTCGCGGCCGGCGTCGCGCACGAGGTCAACACGCCGCTTGCGGGAATCTCGTCGTACACGCAGATGCTCCTCGGCCAGATTCCGGAAGGCGACCCCAAGCAGATGATCCTGCAGAAGGTTCTCGCACAGACGGATCGCGCCAGCGGCATCGTCAACAACCTGTTGAACTTCTCGCGCACGAGCGGCGGCGACTTTGCGCCGCTGGACCTGAACCGGGTCCTCGAAGACACCTTGCAGCTGCTCGAGATTCAGCTGCACAAGGGCAACGTGACGATCGAGCGCGCCTTCGCCGACGATCTGCCCGAGGCGTTCGGCAACGCAGGCAAGCTGCAGCAGGTCTTCATGAATCTGATCCTCAACGCGCGCGACGCCATGCCGGGAGGAGGCTCGTTGACGCTCGAGACCGAGAATTCGGATCACATGCTGATCGTTCGCGTGCGCGACACCGGCATCGGGATCGCGGCCGAGAATATCGCAAAGATCTACGATCCGTTCTTCACCACAAAGAGCGTCGGCCAGGGCACCGGACTCGGCCTGGCCGTGTCGTACGGCATCGTGCAGGAGCACGGCGGACGCATCTTCGTCGACAGCGCTCCGGGCCGCGGCACGACCTTCACGATCAAGATTCCGTCGCGCTACAGGCGGCTGCAGGTCGCAAGCGATTGATCCACGCGCTCGTGCGATCGGGATCCGAGGCGGTGTTTGAGGGATGCGGCGGTCGTCCGCGCGGCGGGCGGTCGTGGCAGCGACCAGCAGGACCGGGGGCGACATAAGAGCGAACATGGCTAGAAAAGGAAGCGTGCTGGTCGTTGACGACGAAGAGGTGATGCGCGACGTGCTCGAGCATCTCCTCTCCGGCGAGGGCTACCGCGTCGATCTCGCAAAGACCGGCGAGGAAGGCATCGCAAAGTACTCGGAACGGCCGCCGGATGTGGTGCTGCTCGACGTCTCGATGCCGGGGATGGGCGGTCTGCGGGCGCTCGAAGAGTTCCTCAAGCTCGACTCGGAGGCGGTCGTCATCATGATCACCGCCTATGCCACGTTCGAGACGGCCATCTCGGCATGGCAGCGCGGCGCGTTCAACTGCGTTCGCAAGCCATTCGACAACTCGGAGGTCACAAAACTCGTCGCGGCCGGCATCCGACGTCGCCGCAAGGACGAGGAGCGCCGCACGCTGCGGCGGTCGATGAAGCGCTCGGGCGCGGAGATCATCGCGCGCAGCGAACGGATGGCGCGCATTCTGGATCTCGTCGCACAGGTGGCGCCGGCGCGTTCGACGGTGCTGGTGCAAGGCGAGTCCGGAACCGGAAAGGAGCTCGTCGCACGCGCGATCCACAATCAGAGCCCCCGCGAAGACATGCCGTTCGTCACCGTCAACTCGGGCAACATTCCGACCGAGTTGCTCGAGAGCGAGCTGTTCGGTCATCTGCGCGGAGCATTCACCGGCGCCGTCGCCGCAAAGAAGGGCCTGTTCGAAGTAGCTGACGGCGGGTCCATCTTTCTGGACGAGATCGGCAACATCTCGCTCGAAACGCAGTCCAAGTTGCTGCGGGTCATCCAGGAACGCGAGTTCACGCCCGTCGGCGACACGACGCCGCGCAAGGTCGACGTCCGGATCATCGCGGCGACGCATGTTCCGCTGCGCCAGGCGGTCGACGAGGGCACCTTCCGCGAAGACCTCTTCTATCGTTTGAACGTCATCACGATCGACCTGCCGCCGCTGCGCGAGCGCGTCGACGACATCATCCCGCTGGCACAGCACTTCATCCACAAGTACGCCGACGAGAACAGCCGGAAGATCTCGGACGTGCTCGATCGCGAGGTCGTGCGTGTGCTCGAGAGCTACCACTGGCCGGGGAACATTCGCGAGCTCGAGAACGCCATCGAGCGCGCGGTGATCATCAGCCGCGGGGAGTCGATCACGGTCGACGACATTCGCGACGAGATCGTCCATCCCGCGCCGACAACGCGGTCAACGGGCGCCACGCGTGTTGCGGCGCAGATCGACCTTTCGCAGGGCGTATCGTTCTACGACGAGGTGAACTCGTTCCAGAAGGACCTGATTCTGCGCGCGCTCGAGATCACGAACGGTCACCAGAGCCGGGCCGCCAAGCTCCTCGGGATGAACACGACGACGCTCAACAGCAAGATCAAGTACTTCGGCATTCGCTAAGCCGGTCGCGTCAGTCGGACAGGTCGAGCGCAAGACGCTTGTCGCAGCGTTCTGCATGATGCGTGTTTTCAATCGGTTGGAAGCCGTTCCGCCTGTAGAGAC
>JBGAKX010000124.1:0-13669 GCA_044224215.1 Blastocatellia bacterium | reverse complement strand
CTTGTTGAGCGTGCCGAGCCGAGCGCCGCAACGACGACGTCGTCGTTTCCACCGAACGCCGGCTGAAAGGCATTCACCCTCGACAGCCGGTCCGAGATGATGTCGCCGGCGATGCAGACGGCGCTCTGGCGATCCGCCGCCGCGCGCGCTCAAAGAAGAACTCGCGGTAGCAGCGGCAGGTTCAGGCCTCCGGCGCGGTAAAGGCGAGCCGACATCCCACCGCGGCCGGTTCATCACATGTTGTCGACTGTCCGGACGGATGGCACAGTCCCTCGAACACGGCCCTGATGTCGCCCGGCGTTCCACCCAGCCGTTGCGGATGGTTGCTAAAGAGATTGCCGAACAAAAAGGGAAGGATTCGCTTCGCGGCGAACTGCTGAGGCGGGTCAAGGTCCTCGCGCGTGCCAAGCTGCTCGACCCAGTCATAGACATAGAACGACGGCGCTCGCGGATCGTCCGCGCTGGCCGCTGCACGATGCCGCAGACCGCCGATATAGAAAACGGTCTCTGGCTCGTCCTCGCTGATCTCGAAGTTGCCGGCGAGATACACGTCGCCGCTCGCCGAATCGACCGCGATCGAGCTGATCCGATCCGTACCGCCGCCTGCCTGGTTGTCCTGCACCGCCCCGTCGAACAACGAGGAAAAACCCAGCAAGCCGCCGTCCGGCGAAATGACCGACACAAATGCGTCGGACACCCCACCGCCATACGTGGCTTGAAATTCGTTGACCGACGGAAACGTCGCGGTGCTACCCGACAACGGTACAACCTCGCCGGTCACGAAAACGTGCCCCTCGCCGTCGACCGCCATATCGCGAACGGTGTCGATGCCGCTCCCGCCCAGATACGACGCCCAGACGATCGACGAGCCGTCCGGCGCGAGCTTCGCGACGAATGCGTCGGCCACGGCGCCCTTCGACATCTGGAACCCGTTCCTAACCGGAAAATCCTGTGAATTCGTAGAGCCCGCGACATAGATCGCGCCCGTCGAATCGACCGCCACGGCGGATACGGAGTCGCCGTCGTCGCCGCCAAGAAACGTCGAGAATACGAGCGCGCCGCTGGCGTCGAACTTCGCAACAAAGCCGTCCGAACCGCCCTCGAGCGAATCCTGCAATGCGTTCCTCGTCGGAAAGTCGCTCGATTCGGTCGTTCCGACCACAACCGCGTTCCCCGCTGGCCGGAATCGCCCACTGGCGACGTCCGCTGCACCGTCGAAATTCCTCGGCTCCGCCGAGCAGCGTCGAACAGATGACGTGCGGCGTTGGCGTTGGCGTCTGACCCTGCTGGGCGGGGCCAGTTCGCGCGGCGCCAGGTGCCGCGGCAGAAGACAGCGTCGCAACTGGAAGTGACGTGCGGCACCGACCGGAGTGCAGGATGTGCAGCGTGAGCGGTGAGCATCGCGGGCCTCCAGCGAGTGGCGTACTATCGGCCAGAATAGCCGCCTCTCGCGCCGGCCAGTATCACCACTGGGCACCGCCACATCGCCGAGAAGATTGCAGCGGAGTGGAGACTTGAACTGACCTTGGGGTTATGAATCCCACGCTCTAACCAGCTGAGCTACCCCGCCACGAACCGCGCAGTATACCCGATCCGCCATTGCGCAGGAAAGATTGGCCGCAGATCTGCGCAAATCTGCGTGAATCTGCGGCAAACACATGGCATGTTTTCGCCCATGATCAAGACATTACCGCTTGTCGTACTTCTCCTCCTCACCGCTTTGCCAACAACTGCGGAACACCAGCGCCGCCAGACTTTGCCGCACTCGCCACCGAGTTCGTCTACACCACGCTGTCGTTCTCGCCGTCGTCGGCAACCGCCAACGGGCTCCACACGTGGACCGACCCGAAGACCGGCAAGTCGTTCAACTTCGACGAGATGCTCGACGACTACTCGCCGGCCGAGATCGCCGCCAGCGCGTGGTACGAGGACTTCCGCCAGCGCCTCGCGACGTCGACCGCAAGACGCTCGACGCGCAGACCCAGGTCGACTACGACCTCCTCAACAACAACGTCGGGTTCGCGCTGTTCTCGATCGACGACGAGCGGTTCTACGAGCAGCACCAGAACTGCCCGAGCGACCTCGGCGGAGCGCTCTTCGCGCCGATGTCGCTCGAGTACGCCGACAAGAACACCCGGGCAGCTCACCTCGTCGCGCGTCTCGAAAAGGTCCCGGCGTTCATCGACGTCGCCATGTCGAACCTGAAGGCGTCGAACGCCATCTACCCGCAAGGTCGCGCTCGAGTCGAACGACGGTGTCCGTTTCGCCGTCAAGGAGCTCGGCCCCGACTTCGTCAAGGGCACGCCGTCCGAGGCCGCGTTCGCCAAGGCGTCGGGACCCGCGCTCGCCGCGCTCGACCGCTACGCCGCATATATAAAGGATGAGCTGCCCAAGAAGGCCGAATTCGACTGGCGCATGGGCAAGGAGCGGTTCGACGCCAAGTGGAAGTACTACCTGCAGGTTTCGTTCTCGCCCGACGAGATGCTGAAGACCGCCGAAAAGGAGCTCGTCGAAACGCGCGCCGAGATGCTCAAGCTCGCGCTGCCGCTCGTCAAGCAGTGGTATCCCGGCAAGTCCTACGACACAAAGGACAAGGAGGCGTACCTGAACGCGGTCGTCAAGGACGCGCTCGCCAAGATCCAGGCGGATCACATCAAGCGCGACGACCTGGTCGCGCAGACCGAGAAGGACGTCGCCGAGATCAACAAGTTCATCAAGGAACAGAAGATCGTCTCGATCACCGACTACCCGAACCTGAAGGTCATCCCGACGCCCGAGTTCATGCGTGGGTCATACGGCATCGCGGGTGCGGTGTTCGCGCCGGCGCTCGAGCCGAACCTCGCGACGTTCTACTGGGTCACGCCGATCCCCAAGGAATGGACCGACGAGCAGGCCGAAGGGCGGCTGCGCGAGTACAACCGCTACAAGATGCTCTCACTGCACGTCCACGAAGCCATTCCGGGTCACGTCGTGCAGGGTATCTACGCGAACCTGATCAAGCCCGACTGGCGGAGGCTGCTGCGCAGCGTGTACGGCAACACGCCGTACGTCGAAGGCTGGGCCGTCTATGCCGAAGGCGTCATGGAGCAGGCCGGCCTGAACGGCGGCGACGCGACCAAGATGAAGATGATCTCGCTGAAGGCGCGGCTGCGCGTCCTGACGAACGCGATCATCGACATCCGACTGCACGAGAAGGGGATGACGGACGACGAGTGCGTCAACCTGATGCTCGACAAGGGGTTCCAGGAACGGCCGGAGGCGATGGGCAAGCTGCAGCGCGCGCAGTTGGACTACGTTCAGCTGAACACGTATTACGCGGGTTTGCGCGAGTGGGAGTCGCTGAGGGCGGCGGCCGAGAAGAAGGAAGGACCGATGTTCAACCTGACCAAGTTCCACGACACGGTGCTGGGATACGGGCCGATACCGGTGCCGGACGTCAGGAAGCTGTACTTCGGGAAATAACGACGGAACAGAGCTGAGGCCGGTAGGCCTCAGGCCCCAACGTCGGCCATCCGATCGTTGGGGCCTGAGCGCTACCGCACTCAGCTCTGTTATTTCTTCACGACCGTGATCGTGCCGTCCATGCGCTGATCGGTGCCGACCGTGTGCGTCTTGTCCTGCACGCGGACCATGATCTGCGCGCCGATGTCCATCACGAAGTCCTCGTTCGGGATCCACGTGAACGACCGGACGTTCGGCGGCAGGTTCTCGGCGATGATCTTGGAACGCGCGATCGCGTCGTGATGCGGATCGTTGTGGAACGGATCCTGGGTCGGCGTCACGCCCTTGGGTGACGGGATGAACCAGATCTCCTGGTGCGTCGGCGTCGAGCCCGGCGCAACGTCCCACGTGATCGTCACCGGCTGGCCGACCTTGAACACAGATCCGTTCGTCGGCGCCGTGACGCGCACCGTCGGCTCGAGCGCCTGCTTGCCCGCCGCCGCCGTGATGTGCACCCTGATCGCCACAACGTTGTTGGAGTAGTCCGACTCGGTGACGATCGTGTGCGTGTCGTTCACGCTCACGCGCAGCTGGTAGTTTCCGGCCGCGAGACCCGTGATGTCGATCCACTGGCAGTCGAGGCCGCGGCCGTAGACGTCCGACCAGCCCGCCGTGATGCCCTGGTTGCTGCAGTTGTAGTGCGCCGGCAGGTTGCCCGACACGCGCTGGCTGTCGAGCCAGCAGAACGCCTGCTTCAGGCCGACGATCGACGGGACCGTCACGCCCTTCTGGTCATAATCCCAGTCGCCTGTGAGCGCGGCGACGTTCGGCCCGCCAGAGCCGTACGTGAACTGGGTGTCCGCCGGGCCGGGGGTGTTCGAGTTTCGCTCGAACATCGCGCCGGTTGCCGGGTCGTATACGCCGATGTTGTCGTCGCCCGAGCCGTCCCAGTCGCCGATGATCGGCTTGACGGTGCCGCCCGGGCCGAAGCCGACTGTCACGTCCGCCGGACCGCCGGCGTTGGTGTTCTTGAGGAAGAACACGCCCGTTGCCGGGTTGTAGAGGCCGATGGAGTCCGTGTCGTCGCCGTTCCAGTCGCCCGCGACGGGAACGAGGCTGCCGCCCGCACCGTACTGGAATGCCATGTCCGCGGGGCCCGAGGCGTTCGTGTTCTTCAAGAAGAACGCGCCGGTCGTGGGATTGTAGAGACCGACCGTGTCCGTCGAGCTGTTGTCCCAGTCGCCGACAACGGGCACGTATCCGGCGCCGCCGGCGCCAAACGAGAACGTGATGTCCGCGGGACCCGGCGTGTTCGAGTTCCGGAGGAAGAACACGCCCGTCGACGGAACATAGGCGCCGATCGTCGACGTGCCGTTTCCGTCCCAGTCGCCCGATATCGGAACCGACCCGGCCGGACCGTACGAGAACGCGAGATCGGCCGCGCCGTCGGCGTTCGAGTTGCGCAGGAAATACGTTCCAGTGGTGTTGTCATAGAGCCCAACGGTGTCCTGGCCGCCAAACGCCATCGAGTAGTCGAGCGAATCGAGCATGTGGTAGTGGCCGTGGCACGGGCTGAACACGAACAACTCGGGCCTGTTTTGTGGCGTACCGAGTACCGCATCCGCGTTGCCCTGGTTGATGATCTGCGTGTCGAACTCGAGGATGCGACGCGTCCCCGGGACAACGCAGCCTTCCACGACCGAGCAGTTGCTCGAGCTGTAGGTGTGCGTGCTGATGCGCAGGCTGCTGGCAAGGCGCGACCCGCCTACCGTCAGGTCCGGCAACGGACCCTGGGCGCGCGCAGAGACCGAGAACATGCACAGCGCGACACTGGCGGCAAGCGTCAAGGCAAGCCTGCCTCTCCAAAGCGTGAGGTGGGACGTCATCGCGAACTCCTTCGATTGTGTAGTTGATCCCGCAAAGGGCGCAGCTGGGAACCTCTCATGATAGTCACAACCTATCGGAAGTAAAGACCAAACCACACGCAGAGACGCAAAGGCGCAGAGCCGCAGAGGAATGACATATCTGTCTCTGCGTCTCTGCGTCTTTGCGTGTGGCTTACTTCTTCACGAACGGGTTCGAAAACCGCGGATCCGTCACGAACGCCTCGTCGGTCAGCGTCATCAGGAACGCGATCAGGTCCGCCCGCTCCTCGGGCGTCAGCTTGAACCCCTTCACGAACGCGTTCTTGTACGGATTCGCACGCCCGTCGCCCGCGTACTTCCCCGCGTGCACATCGCGCCCGCCCGCCTCGTAGTGATCGATCACTTCGTCGAGCGTCGCGATCGACCCGTCGTGCATGTACGGCGCCGTGTACTTCAGATTCCGAAGCGTCGGCGCCTTGAACCTGCCCATGTCCGCCGGGTTCCCCGTCACCTCGAACACGCCGCGGTTGCCCTTCGGATACCCGCCCTTGCCGTCGATGTTGTAGAGCCCCGTGTTGTGGAACTCGGCCTCCTCGAACTCGAGCCCCTCGAACGCCAGCGGGCCCGAGAAATTCAGCCCGATATGGCAGTGGAAGCATTCGAGCCGTTCGCTGAAGAACAGCGCCTCGCCACGCTTTGCCTGCACCGAGATCCCCTGCGCCTTGCGCTGGAAACGGTAGGTGTCGTACGCCGAGCCTCCCGTGATCAGCGTCCGTACAAAGCTCGCGACCGCCTTGGCGATGTTCGGCACGCTGATCGGCTGCGCCTCGCCGGGAAACGCCGCAGCGAACATCGTCCGGTACCGCGGATCCTTGCCGAGTGTCGCCACAAGCTTCTTCTCCCGGCCCGCAAGTCCCATCTCCACAGGGGTTTCGCCAAACATCGGGATCAGCAGCTGCGTCTCGAGCTTCCGCAGACCCGGGTTCGCCCACGTGAGCGTCGGCGCGTACGCGACGTTCCCCAGGCTCATGCTGTTGCGCGGGTGCACCTGCCCGGTCGCGCCCACGGCCGTGACGCGCCCGTCCGTGAAGGCGCGCGCCTGTTCGTGGCAGGTCGCGCACGCGACCTTGCCGTTGATCGACATCCGCGTGTCGTAGAACAGGTACCGCCCCAGCTCGACCTTTTCGGCCGTCATCGGGTTGTCCTCGGGTACCCGGGGCACAGGGAACTTCGCCGGCAGCTTCCAGTCGTACGCCGGTGGGTCGTCGCTCACGGTCGCGCGCGCCGACGCGCGCACGACGCCCTTCTGGACGCGGAAGAAGGTCTGCTGACCGCCGGGTGAATCGCCGAACGGCAGCCCGAGACTGCGGAAGATCGGCGCGCAGTCCGGATCGTCAGGCCCCGCCATGCAGCCCGGCCCCTCTTCGTCCGTCGTCGTGTCGAGGTTCGAGCCGGCGAGCAACGCGCCGAGGTCGGCCACAATCGTGTCGAGGTCCGGATCGAAACCCGAAAGCGCGATCTCGGCGCGGTTCGGGTGCGCGCACTCGGTCGGAGGTTCCTGCATGCTCGTCGACGGAGTGCAGCTGGTGCTGCCGATGTGCACGACCATTCCTTGCGGCTGGCCGGTCGTCTTCAGGTCGAGCCGCAGAAACTTGAAGCCCTGGTTCCAGACCCAGTGCATGTGCGTCAGATTGAGCGGCGAGGGAACGTCGAGCGGATCCGCGTGGTTGAGGTCGAACGGAACGCCGAGCGTGAACCGGACGCCGACGTACCGTCCCGCCGGCACCGTGCCGGTAACGATCTCCCGCGTGACCGAACTGCCGTTCGAGCACGGTCCCTGGCCGTTCTCGAAATCGAGCAGCGCGAGCCCCTGATACTGCCACTTCTTGTCCTGATCGAGCGTGACGGGCACTTCCATGCCGGTGTCGGTGACGAGCCGCACGTTGTGGACAAAGAACCGGAGGTCGGTCGGCGTGATCGTCGATTTCGTCGTTCCGATGCCGGGATACGACTCGCCGCACGCGAACGGCTTGGCGCCGACCATCGCGGCAAACCGGATCGTGATCCTGCGTTCGGCGGTGCGAGCGGTCGCGAGCGTCCAACCGAGCGCAAGACACGCCAGCGCCATGACACACAACTTGATCTTTCGAGTCACCGACACACCCCTCGGGCCATTGTTTCGGGCGCAGTCACAAGCCATCATGTTGCCCGACGATCAACGTGAACGGCAACCAGACATATACTTGAGCCTGGAGCAATAGCGCCGTCGCGCCCTGCGGGCTTGCCGGCGCACTCCAAAGGCGCGCTCAACTCCTTGGAGTGCGCCGGCAAGCAAAGCGCGACGGCGCTTTATGCTGCGGCAAACAAATCTGCGGCCAATTTCCCCAACTTTTTTTGACACGCTGAAGTCATACAACCGCCCACACCCCTTTCCGGGAGATTCGATATGCCAAATGTGACCTGGACCCGCGAGACAGCGGCGCATCTGCTCAGACGCGCCGGCTTTGGCGCGACCGCGGCCGAGCTCGACGAGTACGAGGCGCTCGGGCTGAACGGCGCGGTCGCCAAGCTCGTCGATTACGAATCCACGTCGAACGCCGAGCTGGACGCGCTCCTCGCGCAAATCAACTTTGACTTCACCCGGTTTGGCTCGATCCAGTTGTGGTGGATCCTGCGGATGATCTACACGGCGCGGCCGCTCGAAGAGAAGATGGTCTTCTTCTGGCACGACCACTTTGCGACGTCCGCCGCCAAGGTCGATAACGAAGACATGAAGGTGCAGAACGACCTGTTCCGCACCTACGCGCTCGGCAACTTCAAAGACATGCTCGTCGCCGTCTCCAAGGACCCGGCGATGCTCGACTGGCTCGACAACCGGCTGAATCGCGTCGGCCAGCCCAACGAGAACTACGCGCGCGAGATCATGGAGCTGTTCACGCTCGGCGTCGGCAACTACACCGAGACCGACATCCACGAGATCGCGCGGTGCTTCACGGGGTGGACGATCCGGCAGGATGCGTACTTCTTCCAGGCGGGCGCACACGACAACGGCTCAAAGTCGTTCCTTGGGGTCAACATCGGTCCGAACGGCGGCGAGCTCGACGGCATTACCGTGTGCAACACGCTGTCGACGAGCGCCACGTGCGCCAGATTCCTGACGAAGAAACTGTTCGAGTTCTTTGCGTATCCTGATCCGAACGACGCGACCGTGCAGAAGTACGCCGACATCTACCTGTCGTCGAACTTCAGCATTCGCGAGGTGATGCGCGCGCTGTTCAAGTCCGACGAGTTCTACTCGGACCGCGCGATGCACGCGCTCATCAAGAGCCCGACCGAGTTCGTCATCGGCGCGCTCAAGTCGCTCGCCGCCAAGGTCGACGGCCGCAAGCTTGGTTCCGATATCTCGCTGCAGGGCCAGACGCTGCTCGTCCCGCCCGACGTCGCCGGCTGGGACGGCGGGCTCGCGTGGATCAACACGACGACGCTGCTCGCGCGCGCGAATTTCGTGAATTCGGTCGTCAACGACCGCACGGACGAAGGCCGCGGCTATTTCGTGAATCTCGACACCCTGCTCGGGACCGCGAATTTCAACGACAAGCCAAAGAAGCTGGTCGATCACTTCCTCGACATCCTGGGGCCGATTTCGCTCACCAAACAGCAGAAGAAGCCGCTCAAGAACTACCTCGTCTACGACGACAGCGGCGTCAAGCAGACGTTCAAGCTCGACGCCGAAACCAAGGACGAGAAGGTCCGGGGCCTGATCCACCTGATCATGGCGCTCCCCGAGTACCACCAGAACTAGGAGAAGGGAGCGACCATCATGGCAAACACACGAAGAGATTTTCTGAAGAAGGGCGTCGGTCTCGTCTCGCTGTCGACCGTGATGCCGCAGCTGTGGCTGCGGTCGGCGATGGCCAAGGCGCAAGGGACGTCGACGGCAAAAACACTGGTGGTGCTGCAGCTCGACGGGGGAAACGACGGGCTCAACACAGTCGTGCCGTTCACGAACGGCACGTATTTTGACAAGCGGCCGACCGTGGGTCTGAAGGCGAGCGACGTGCTGCCGCTGACCGGCACGATCGGCCTGCACCCGAGCATGACCGCGATGCAGACGCTCTATAACGCGCAGAAGCTCGCGATCATCCAGGGCGTAGGCTATCCACAGCCGAACCGCTCGCACTTCCGCTCAAAGGACATCTGGCAGACGGCGGTGCCGATCGAGGTCGAAACGACGGGCTGGCTCGGCCGCTACGCCGATCTGTACCTGAAGGACGCAGGCGAGCTCGCCGCGATCAACATCGGCGGCTCGCTGCCAAAGAGCTTCAACGCGAACGAGGTGGTCGTTCCGTCGATCACCGAGCTCGAGGCGTACCAGTTCCTGACCGACCCAGCCCACGCGGGCGACATGCAGAACCAGGTCAACGCGTTCCTCGGATGCAACACCCGGGCAGCGGCGACCGGCGACGAGCTCGCGCTCTCGATGACGGCCGGCGCGGCATATTCCGGGTCGACCGAGCTGCAGGCGGCGGCCGGCGGGTATTCGCCCATGGCAACGTACCCGGATTCGAAGCTCGGCAGGGATTTCGAGTTCGCGGCGCAGATCGTCGTGTCGGGCGTCGGAACGCGGGTGCTGTACCTGGCGACGGGCGGGTTCGACACGCACGCAAACCAGCCGGACGATCACGCGGACCTGTGGCAGAACGTGTCCGATTGTCTGTCGGCGTTCCAGACCGACATCGAGGCGCAGGGAGTGGCAGATCGCGTGGTGGTGCTGGTGTTCTCGGAGTTCGGGCGGCGTGTCGAGGAGAACGGTTCGCTCGGGACCGACCACGGCACGGCGGCGCCGATGTTCATGATGGGAACGGGCATCGCGGGCGGGTTGTACGGCGAATACCCGAGCCTGACGTCGCTCGATTCGAACGGGGATCTGATCTACACGGTCGATTTCCGGGAGGTGTATGCAGACGCGGTGGAGACGTGGCTGGGTGTGCCGTCGAACGAGATCCTGGAGGGGACGTTCTCGCCCATCGGGGTCTTTCGGAGCTGAGTGCGATAGCGCTCAGGCCCCAACGTTGGATCGTTCAATTCGCGTTGGGGCCTGAGGCCTACCGGTACTGAGCTGAGTGCGGTAGCGCTCAGGCCCCAACGTCGGATCGTTCAATTCGCGTTGGGGCCTGAGGCCTACCGGTACGGAGCTGAGTGCGATAGCGCTCAGGCCCCAACGTTGGATCGTTCAATTCGCGTTGGGGCCTGAGGCCTACCGGCCTCAGCTCTGTTATTTCACCAAGCGCGACTGCACATGCTCGCGGCGGCCGCGGCTCATCTTCAGCTCGGTCCCGTTCTCGAGCACCACGACGTACTCGCCGTACGCGTCGGGCCTCAGCTCCTTCACCCGGTCCATGTTCACGATCGTCGACCGGTGGATCCGCAGAAACAGCTCGGGGTCGAGCTTCGCCTCGAGCGCCGCGAGCGACTCGCGCAGCAGGTGCTCCTTCGCCCCGACGTGCAGCTGCACGTACGACCCCGCCGCCTCGATCCAGTCGATCTCGGCGACCTTCTGAAACGTCACGCGGCTCGCGGATTTCACGAGCACGCGCGTCAGGTACCGCCCGGGTCTCTCGCGGTCGCGATCGGCGAGCATCGCCAGCAACCGTTCGCTGAGCGCCCGCACGTCGCGCTGCGCGACCTCCGTCTTTGCCTGTGCGAGAGCCGCCGCAAACCGCTCGTCCGTGAACGGCTTCAGCAGGTAGTCGAGCGCGTGCACCTCGAACGCCTTCAGCGCGTACCGATCGAACGCCGTCACAAAGACCACGACGGGCGCCTTCGTGCTGTCGAGCGCGCCGAGCACGTCAAACCCGTCCATCTCGGGCATCTGGATGTCCAGAAAGACGAGGTCGGGAGCGAGCGTGTGGATGGCTTCGACCGCGTCGACGCCGTTGGAGCACTCGCCGGCGAGCTCGATCTCGGCGTCCGCCTCGAGCAGGATGCGCAGGGTCTGTCGAGCGAGCGGCTCGTCGTCAACGATCAGCGTTCTGATCCGGCTCCCGCTCATATGGTTCTGAGCGGAATCGCGAGCATCGCTTCGACGCCGCCTGTCGCCCGGTCGTGGACGTCAAACCGGAACGCATCCCCGTAGAGCTGTGCGAGCCGCGCGCGCGTGTTCGACAGGCCGATGCCGGAGCCGTTCGCGTCCGGCGTCGATTTTGCGAGCCCTGGCCCGTCGTCGAGGACCGAGAGATGCAGCCAACCGTCCTCGCGACGCGCGCGGATCGTTAAGCTGCCGGCGGCGGCGCGTTGCGAGACGCCGTGGCGAAGCGCGTTCTCGACGAGCGGTTGCAGCACGAGGTTCGGCACGAGAGCGTCGAAGGTGTCGGCGGCCGCGTCGACTTCGACGGTCAGCCGGTCAGAGAAGCGCATCCGCTGGATGTCGAGGTAGCGGCCGACGAATTCGAGCTCCTCTTCGAGCGAGACCTCCTGTTTGCCGGAGTTGTCGAGCGACGCGCGCAGCAGGTCGCTCAGGCCTGCGATCATGTTTGTCGCCGCGGCGTTCTGCCCGTTGCGGATGAGCCCCGCGATGCCGTGCAGCGTGTTGAAGAGGAAGTGCGGCTGGAGCTGCGCGCGCAATGCCTCGAGCTGCGCCGACGCGAGCTGCGATTCGAGACGTGTCGCGCGCGTGTAGTTGTCGTAGGCGTACGTCACGCCGACGATCGCGCCGTAGATCAGCACGTGCAGGTGCAGCGTGTAGGTCATGCCGAGGAACATCTTCCAGTACGGCCACACTTCGCCGCCGCCGGTCCAGGTCCACAGCGCGATCTGGGCGATGTACGCCGTCTGCACGAGCGCGATCGCGATACAGGCGCCTGCGTGGAGCGCGAGCGCGCGTCCGACGCGGGGTCGTTCGATCGGTATGCGCCGCGCCAGCCAGACCACGAGCGGTGTCGCGGCGGCCCACAGGTACCATTGCGCGAAGTTCATCGCCAGGCCGTTCAGCCAGTCGTACGGACGGTCCTCCATCTGGTACATCAGCACGTAGTGCGCCATCGTGATCAGCGCGACGACGGTCCAGATGCCGATGACCAGCGCGGTGAGTTTGAGGGTTGAGCGGTTCATGACGTGAGGGTTGGATTATAGCCGTGACGCAGAGCCGATCGCGTCAGCGATCGGGGGAACCCCACGGTGCACGAAATTCGAGGTTCCCCCGATCGCTCGCGCGATCGGCTCTGCATTCGGCGTGTCCTATCGTGCCCGTTCCAGCGACACGCTCAACCCGTATGTGCCGGTCCCCGATTCCAGCGTCGTCACCCTTGCCGTTGCCGTCCAGCGCCCGCCCTGGTCGTCCTTGAATTCCCACTGGCTTTCCAGCCCGCCGCTCGGGCTCGTTCGCTTCCACGACTCGGCGATCTTGGTGTCGACGATCTTCATCAGCGCTTCGGCGGATATCTCGGGCCGCGTCGCCCACGACTTCGTCCACGACTCGGTGTCGCCAGTGTTGCTGACACAATGCCAGTAGATCGTGTCCGGCAGCGGGAAACCGTCGTGCCCAAGCATCTTGCGCAGGTACCGATCCGCGAGATTCGCGCGCGCGTAGTGCGCTTCGGGCTGCCAGTTGTACTCCATCCCAAGCGCTGCGTTCTGGGCTACCCCCTTGCCGGCGAGCCGCTCGATCAGGTGCAGCGACCCGTCGATGCCCGACGAGATGCCGGCCGTTGTGATGATCTTGCCGTTGTCGACGAATCGCTCGTCATAGACAGCCTTGCACGTTGGCGCGGCCTTCTGCAGGTCGTCGATCATGCTGTGGTACGTCGTTGCCGTCAGCCCGTCCAGCATGCCGGCCTTTGCGAGAAAAAAGGCGCCGTTGCAGACGGACATCACGAATTCGGCGTCGCGCGACGTCGTCTGGACCCACTTGATTACTTCGGGATTACTCGCGTTTGGGTCGACATTGCCGCCCGGCAGCACCAGGACGTTTGGCTTCGGACAGTTCGCGAACGTGTACGTCGGCGTGACGACCATGCCCATGGCGGTCGTGATCGGACCGGGCTTGGCGGCGACGGTGTAGATGTTGAACATCGGGCCGTTGTCCCAGGCGTGCCCGAAGGTCTCGTACGGTCCGGTGTAGTCGACGATCTGCACGCCTTCGAACAGAAAGATGGCGAGGTTGCGAGGTGACGGGGCCGGTTCGGCCTTGAGCGCGCGCCGCGCCGCGGGGACGCCCGGCGGCACGAACATCAGGACAAGCAGCAGAATGTTGAAGAGTGTCGGCATTGCAAGGTCTCCTTCGTGTGATCGGGCGGCTTTGGCGGAGCGGTCCCGTCAGAGCGATCGTACGCACGGTTCGGAGAGGGGCAATCGGGATGATGTGA
>JBGAKX010000123.1:0-14077 GCA_044224215.1 Blastocatellia bacterium | reverse complement strand
CACCACGATGTCCGAGTCGGCCGATTCCTTGTAGCCGTTCGAGCCGGTGAGCCGGCAATCGTATCCCTCGATCGGCGCGGACTCTGCGAGGTCGAGCGCCTTGCCCTGCGGCATTCCCTCGACGATGTCGATCAGCACGACGTCGCAGAGCTCCTTGTCGACCAGCCTGTGCGCGGCCGTGGCGCCGACGTTTCCCGCCCCGACGACCGTTACCTTCTTGCGTCCCATGATTCCTCCTTCGCGGATCTGTGCGCGAGCTTCGCGGCGATCGCGGGCCGGGCCCGGCGCCTGTGGCTCGCGCGTGCTATTTCAGGTTCTCGATGAGTGCGGATCCAAACTCGCTCGTCTTGAGCTTTGTAGCGCCGGCCATCTGCCGCTCGAGATCGTACGTGACGCGCTTCTGGCGAATCGTCTCGGACATCGAGTCCGTGATCATCCGCGCTGCCTCGACCCAGCCCATGTGCTCGAGCATCATCACGCCCGACAGAATGACGGAGCTCGGATTGATCTGGTCCTTGCCGGCGTACTTCGGCGCGGTGCCGTGCGTCGCCTCGAAGATGGCCGCGTGGTCGCCGATGTTGGCGCCCGGCGCAAGCCCGAGCCCGCCGACCTGGGCGGCGCCGGCGTCGGAAATGTAGTCGCCGTTGAGGTTCGGCGTGGCGAGCACGTCGTACTCGTCGGGCCGCAGCAGAAGCTGCTGGAACATCGAGTCGGCGATGCGGTCCTTGATCACGAGACGGCCCTCGGGAACCTTCCCCCCGTGGTCGTCGAAAAGGGCCTGTTCGGTCACGATGCGGTCCGCGAATTCCTCGCGCGCCAGCTCGTAGCCCCAGTCGCGGAAGGCTCCCTCCGTGAACTTCATGATGTTGCCCTTGTGGACAAGCGTCACGCTCTGGCGTCCGTTCGCGAGCGCGTAGTTGATCGCGCGTCGCACGAGCCGCTTGGTGCCGAACGCAGACATCGGCTTGATGCCGATGCCGGAATCCTCGCGGATCGATTTCCGGTAGTTCTCGTTGATGAACCGGATCAGTTGCCGCGCATCGTCGGACTCGGCGGGGAATTCGATGCCGATGTAGATGTCCTCGGTGTTCTCGCGGAAGATGACGACGTCGAGCTTCTCGGGATGCAGCATCGGCGACGGCACGCCGTCGAAGTATCGGACCGGCCGAACGCAGGCGTAGAGGTCGAGTCGCTGGCGCAGCGTGACGTTGAGTGAGCGGATTCCGCCGCCGATGGGCGTCGTCAGCGGACCCTTGATCGCGACGACAAACTCCTCGATCGCGCGCAGCGTGTCCTCGGGCAGCCATTCGCCCGTGCGATCGTGCGACTTCTCGCCCGCGAGGATCTCGTACCACGCGATTCGGCGCGCGCCGCCGTACGCGCGCTCGACCGCCGCGTCGAACACGCGCTGAGAGGCATGCCAGATGTCGGGTCCGACACCGTCACCTTCGATGAAGGGAATGATCGGATTGTCTGGAACGACGAGATTGCTGTGTGCGTCGACCGTGATCTTTGCGCCGCCGGCAGGAACTTCGATGCCGTTGAATGCTGCCATCGCTACCCCCGTATGTGTCCGGCGCGGTCGGACGGGATCGCGACGCGCCGTGAAAGCGAGCGAGTCTACCAACGCGTCCTGGGGGTGTCAACGACGCGCCCAGTGTCGCAATTGTTGGCTATTCGCATGATTTGACTATACTTGCGGCATGACGGACCAGACACGCAACGCAGCCGATTCGCCGCTTGTCGGCGTCATCATGGGCTCAAAGTCCGACTGGGAAACGATGAGCCACGCCGTCGACGTGCTCGAGCGACTCGGAGTGCCGTACGAGACGATGGTCGTCTCGGCGCACCGGACGCCGGACCTATTGTTCGAGTACGCGTCCGAGGCCGAGGAACGCGGCATCGAGGTGATCATCGCGGGCGCCGGCGGCGCGGCACATCTGCCAGGGATGGCGGCGTCGAAGACGGTGCTTCCGGTCCTCGGTGTTCCGGTCGAGTCGCGCAGCCTGAAAGGAATCGATTCGTTGTTGTCGATCGCGCAGATGCCTGGCGGGATCCCGGTTGGCACGCTTGCCATCGGCCGGGCCGGAGCCACGAACGCCGGGCTGCTGGCGGCATCGATTCTCGGCGCGGCGCACCCGAAGTTCCGCGAAGCGGTCAGACGATTCCGCGACGATCAGACCGCGGCGGTTCTTGCGTCGCCGGATCCGCGCACGTGACGCGACATCGAGGGGATTCGTCGGGGACTCCGGTTACTGTCCGTCCCAGTTTCCCATGACCGGCGTCGCGCCTCCTGCTCCATACGAAAACACGATGTCCGCCACACCGCTGCTGTTGGTGTTTCGCAGGAAGAACGTTCCAGTCGCGGGTGTCGAGATCCCGACGGTGTCGATGCCGTCGCCGTTCCAGTCGCCCGCAAGCGGCACCGCGCCGCCGCCTCCGTAGTTGAAGACGAGATCGGCGCCGCCGCTCGCGTTGGTGTTCTTGAGAAAAAACGCTCCGGTGCCGGTTGCGTATACGCCGACCGTGTCGACGCCGTCACCATTCCAGTCGCCAACGATCGGCGTCATCCCGGGGGGGCCATACGTGAAGACGAGATCCGCCGGACCTGGCGCAATCGTGTTGCGCAGAAAGAACGCGCCGGACGACGGATCATAGAGCCCGATCGTGTCGATGCCGTCGCCGTTCCAGTCGCCCGTGAGCGGAATCCAGCCGGAGTTTGGAGGATGGGGCACACCACGAAAAGATCGGCGGCCCCGGGCGCCGCCCTATTCTTGAGAAAGAACACCGAGTTCACCGGATCGAAGACCCCGATCGTGTCGATGCCGTCCCCGTTCCAGTCCCCGACAAGCGGTGTCACGTTCGGCGGACCGAACGAGACCGTGACGTCGGCGTCGCCGCTGCTGTTCGAATTCCTGAGGAACCACGCTCCCCACCGCGGGAACATAGATGCCTGCCGAGTCGACACCGTGCTGGACGAACTGTCGAGTCGCAGGCGCAGCGTCTTGGTCTGGTGCGGGCCGAGCACGACAGGTACGGGAACCGGGAGCGACGCTGTCGGAGCTTCGAGAAGCGTGCACTCCGAGGCGCTCTGGATCGCAAACGCCGAGCGCAACAGGCTCGAGGTCTGCACACCGTTGCGTTCGCGGACCCGGACGATCGTATCCGCGGGATCGCCGAACTCGGCCCGCTTGACGGCGAGGATCTCGACGTTTGGCGCATCGACCGAGAAGAAGCTGAGCGACGCGGCTGTGATCGGTCCCGTCTGCCCGCCCGGTATCACCGTGGTGCGAAGAGGCGCCGTCACCGCCGACCCGAATGCACCCGCGTCAGCGTCCGATCGCACGGCGCCGGACGTGAGCGAGAACTGCGCCGTGTACGTCGAATAGTTCTGCGAGGGGTTGTTCTCGAGCGGTTCGAGCACAAAGTCGACTTCAGGCTGTCCCGGGTCGTCGGTCTGCGTGCGGTCCTGCGCGGCCAGACATTCGCTGAACACCGTCGCCTCGGTGGGCGCGTGCGTGTTGCTGTTGAGATTGCCGCCGACCACGTACCAGAACACCTGCGGGCTGACGACCTGGATCTCGAACGCTGCGGCCGAATCGCGCAACGTCAGACCGCGCGACGGCGGGTCCGGGTTGACGGCGGTGGCCGTCGGTCCCGGAGAGGTACGTCGCCGACGGCGGCTCGAACAGAACCGGCGCGTTGCCGTCGATGAACGTCCACAGCTGCGCGGTCGGTACATTGAACGGCATTGGCGCGTAGAAGTGGTCGAATGGTCCGACACTGCGATGGTATAGGTGAGCCGGAACGGTCGAACGTGTCGACGATGTCGATCCGTTTGAGGCGCTTGCGTCGTACAGTGTGACGTCGATCCGCGACATCGGCGAGCTCTGCCGACCCCCCGCCGGGCAGCGCGTATGGAAATGGTCAGCGAACCTGACACGGGGCCCGAGCGCGTCGTGACCGTCGCCGTTGCGGTCGTCTGCGTGGACGGCCTGCACGAGAAATCGGTCGAGTTCTTTGCCTTGACCGTCCGGTTGAACTTGAACGCGCTCCCCGATTCACCAGCTCCCGGTTGCCGGCGGTCTTGTCGACGATCGACGTGACCTCGCCGGTCTGCTGATCGTCACCCGATAGGTCTGGCTTTCGACGGTCGCCGTGTTGGTCGTCGACGTCGCCGTCACCGTCGAAGGCCATGTGTCGGTCTGGCCGATCAGCGCCCGGTAGCGGCGGAAGCCAGCGCCGGCACGTTGTCGGCGACGAACTCGATCGATCCGTCGAGGCCGCGTTCGATATGGAACGGGCGAAAATTCGTCGCAACGTCCCGGAGAGCAAACGGCTGGCCTCCCGAGGGGATCGTCGCCGTCGCGATGTCCGTCCGCGCGGACGAAAGACCGTTGCCGCAGCGGCCGTCCCCAGTTCCAGCCTGCAGCCGACGATAAGGAACGATGACGCTCTGCGGTTCCGGGCAGCGCCACGCACCTCGTTCTTCTGGCGCGCATTGACGTCTGCATCGAGCAGATTGGTTGCAGCTGGCGGGCATCGTCTGGCAAACCTGTTTGGTCTGGACCACGGCGCGTACGTGTTGCTGTTGAGATTGCCGCCGACCACGTACCAGAACACCTGCGGGCTGACGACCTGGATCTCGAACGCTGCGGCCGAATCGCGCAACGTCAGACCGCGCGACGGCAGGTCCGAATTGTTGACGGCGGTGACCGTCGGTCCCGAGAGGTACGTCGCCGACGGCGGCTCGAACGGCACCGGCGCGTTGCCGTCGATAAACGTCCGCAGTTGCGCGGTCGGTACATTGAACGGCATCGGCGCGTAGAAGTGGTCTGAATGGTCCGACACGGCGATGGTGTAGGTGAGCCGGGACCGGTCGAACGTGTCGACGATGTCGATCCGTTTCAGCTTGTCGTAGAGCGTGACGTCGATCCGCGACATCGGCGAGCTCTGCCGACCCCCGCCGGGCAGCGCATACGAAACGGTCAGCGAACCTGACACGGGGCCCGAGCGCGTCGTGACCGTCGCCGTTGCGGTCGTCTGCGTGGACGGCACGCCTCCGAGGAAATCGGTCAGGTTCTTTGCCTTGACCGTCCGGTTGAACTTGAACGCGCTCCCCGAATTCACCAGCTCCCGGTTGCCGGCGGTCTTGTCGACGATGGACGTGACCTCGCCGGTCGTCTTGCTGATCGTCACCCGATAGGTCTGGCTTTCCACGGTCGCCGTGTTCGTCGTCGACGTCGCCGTCACCGTCGCGGGCCAGGTGTCGGTCTGGCCGATCAGCGCTCGGTAGCGGCGTAACCCGAGCGCCGGCACATTCTCGGCGACGAACTCGATCGAACCGTCGGTTCGCGTTCGATATGGAACGGGCGCGTTCGTCGCAACGTCCCGGAGAGCAAACGGCTGGCCTCCCGAGGGGATCGTCGCCGTCGCGATGTCCGTTCGCGCGGACGAAAGACCGTTGAACACGACGACGTCCGGATTGGCGCCTGCGGGCGTGGCGATGCGAGAGCCGATGCTTGTCTGCGCCGTTGCGACTGCGCCACGCGCGTCGTTCTGGCGTGCCTGTGACGTCTGCATCCAGTAGAGATTGGTTGCGTTGCACTCGGCGAGCGTCATCTCGCCGGCCTGCGTTCCGCCCAGGCCTGCTCCGTGGTCGTCGAAACGCATCAGGTCCCGCCAGCCCGTATCGAACGTCGCGGACGGATACGAGGCGCCGAACTGCGAGGCGACGCTCGAGAAGGTCTCGGCAGCCGGAAGCAGGTCGCGCATCTCGCGGAAACGCGCCTCGCAGATCATGCCGTAGGCCTTGCCGCGCTCCCACCGCTGCGTCCAGTTGCCCGTGCGGACCGGAAATGCGCCGAGCCCGTACGTCGCGACCATGTGGTCAAAGAACTCGTCGGCCGTCGCGAGCACGATATGGGGCGAGGTGTGGTTCGCGTTCCAGGTCGTAATGTCGTTGAGCAGCTGGCCCGACGCGTCGTAGTTCATCTTGTCGAACGCCAGGATCGCAAGCGCGGCGTCGTACGGGTAGCCCGCGGCGTCGAGGACGCCAAGCTGCGCCGTGATGCCCTGCGCCATGATCTGCTGGTTCGACCAGCCAACCCACTCCGGATGATCGGCGCCATAGAAGAGACGCGCTGCGTTGGCGTCGATCTGCCAGGTCGAGAACCCTTCGGTGTAGGCGTCGCGGCTGACCCACGTCAGCGTTTCGCCGCCTCCGGGCCCGCGCCATCGGAAGATCGACTCGTTGCGCGGCAATGGAAACTCGCTTGCAAACGCGGTATTGCAACCCGCGACGAGCCGGTCGACGCCGGCGCCCGCGAGCGCGTCGGGAAGCGCCCAGGTATACCCAGGGTTGTCGTCGACGTGCGCGGTGCGCGTTGTGATGTTGTAGGTATCGCGTGCGCGCTTCGCACGATAGATCCAGCGGTTGAGCTCTTCGGGCGACATGATCCCGGAATGCGGCCCGGTGTAGGAACTGCTGAGCGCGATGCGTCCGGCCCGGATCAGCGTCAGCAGGTTGTCCTTTTCTGCCTGCGACGCGACCGACATGTAGTCCTCGAACATCCAGACCGACTCGATCGTGTACCTGTGGCGTACGTCCGTCTGACACTTTGCCACCGCGTCGTTGATGTGCGCTCGGATCAACGCGGGCAGGTTCGCCGGCGGGTCGGTGAACCCGTAGTCCCAGTGGCTCGTGGACACCACGTAGATGGTCTGGATCGCCGAGACTCCGGGCGAATCACCCGGTTGTCCGGCGCGGGCCGGAAACGCGCCTGCGGTCACCAGAGCAAGAGCGGCCACAACACAGCAGAATCGATTCGTCACGGGAGTACTCCAAGGCTGAACTCCGGCGATTATAGTCGGACGGGAGGCAATTCCCACTCGCGCGTGGCGGTCGCAAGCGTTTACAAGCGGAACGTTTCCTGATAATCCTTCCGGTCGAACAATGTGACGCAGGAAAGTTTGGAGGGCGGCTGACGGTGAATGCGCGCGTGACCGCGGCCCATCGCGAATCGGGCAATGAGATGAGGGAACCGGCGAGTACGGAGCGAGCATCCGAGGACCCTGCGACGTCCGAGTCGGAAGCGGCGACACACAATCCGCCAACGGCCATGGACCGCGTTCGCCTTGCGCGGCACGCGGATCGGCCCTACACGCTCGACTACATCGAACGACTGGTTCCCGACTTCATCGAGCTCCACGGCGATCGCACGTTTGCCGAGGACGCCGCCATCATCACCGGCTTTGGAACGTTTCGCGGCGAGCCGGTGGCGGTGATCGGCCACCAGAAGGGGCGTACGACGCGCGAGCGTCAGTACCGAAATTTCGGTATGCCAAAACCCGAGGGCTACCGGAAGGCGCTGCGCATCATGCAATTGGCAGACAAGTTCCGGCGGCCGATCTTCACGCTCATCGACACGCCTGGGGCATACCCCGGGATCGACGCCGAGGAGCGTGGTCAGGCGGAGGCGATCGCGTTCAACCTGCGCGAGATGGCAAAGCTGCGAACGCCCGTGATCGTCACCGTGACAGGCGAGGGCGGATCGGGCGGCGCGCTTGCGATAGGCGTCGGCGACTGGGTTCAGATGATGGAGAACTCGGTCTATTCCGTGATCACCCCGGAAGGGTGCGCCGCGATCCTGTGGAAGGACGCCGCCGAGGCGCCCCGTGCGGCGGAATCGCTGCGGATCACCGCGCCGGAACTGGTCGAGCTCGGCATAGTCGACGGCATCGTGCCGGAACCCGGAGAGGGCGCTCACACGGATTTTGACGCTGCGGCGGAACTGCTCGGCGAATCGCTTGCGACTGCGCTTGCAGCGGTTCGAACGATCGGGCCGGAGGAGCGGGTCGCCCGTCGGTACGACAAGTTCCGCCGAATGGGCCGTTTTTCGGAGTAACGGGGTCCGCCGCCGCGACTCGTGACCGCTGTCGCCAGACAGGGGTCTTCGTGGTATAGTCCGCGATCTTCTGGAGGCACTCGCGCTCCCGCCTGTGCCATATCACTGTTTGTGGAGGCTCCAGGTGAGCGTACTCGTCGACAAGAACACGCGGCTGATCGTGCAGGGGCTGACGGGCAAGGAAGGCTCGTTCCACGCCCGGCAGATGGTGGAGTACGGAACGAACGTGGTCGGTGGCGTGACACCTGGGAAGGGCGGTCAGACGCACGAAGGCATTCCCGTGTTCAACACGGTCGCCGACGCGGTCGCAAACGCCGGTGCAAACGCCAGCGTCATCTACGTTCCGCCGCCGTTCGCCGCCGACGCCATCATGGAAGCAGCGGACGCCGGCATCGCGCTGGTGGTCTGCATCACGGAGGGGATTCCGGCGCGATCGTTAAATGGAGCGCTACCGCGCTCAGCTCCGTGCGCGCACGACGAACCAACCGCTTCTCGTGCCGTCGTTTGCACGGTATTATTGCAGTGCTCCCTACCTCTCTCGTGGAGTGCTTTTCCGATGATCAAACCTGGACGTCGCCTTGTTGGCCTGCTCGCTCTCAGCCTGACGCTGGGTGCGTCGGCGACACGCGCGCAGGACGAACCGGCATCGCTATCGACCGATGACGTCATGAAGGCCGAGGACTCCGTGACGGCGGTGTCCGCGGCGGACGCGGCCGCCGCCGAGAGCGTCGCCGCATCGACGGTCCCAGGGACCGCCGAGGACGGTTACGCGCGCGTGACGGCGCCGGGCGGATACACGTTCGAGCGTCCCGAGAAGTGGATCCAGGTCCAGAATCTGCAGACGGGCGATGCGCCGAGCTATTTCCGGTACGACGCTGTGTTCCAGGACCCGCGAACCGGTGCGGTCCTCTCGGCAATTTCGGTCGATCGGGCGCAGGCAGCCACGCCGATCGACATCGCCGACGAGAACTCGATCACTTCGCTTCTCGTGTCGATGCTGAACCCGTCCGGAGCAAAAGAAGGCGCAAAGCTCTTCAAGTCGACGTCGGGAAAGGGTGCGAACGGCGCCCGGTGGCTGCGCATCAAGGCGCAGGGCCAGGGGCAGGCAGTCGATGGAACCGTCGTGGAGACCGTGTACTGGGTACAGTTTCTGCAGACCGATGCGTTGCTGGCACTTGTTGCCGTCGGGTATCCGACGTCGCAGCAGGACGTCGTCGGTGAGGCCGCGTTCCATTCGGTACGAACATTGGAGATATCAAATGCCCGAGGACCAGCAGCCGGTGACACCGGATCCGAGCCCCGATCTGACGGAGCCACCGCGGAAACCAAAGAAGACAGCGAGAGTAGTATGCGCGAGCAATAACGAGTTCTGGACCACTCCGAACCAGTTCTGGGCGTGGGCTCGCGAAGGCATCGTCACGTACATGCACGACTCTCCATTGACGGGTAAATTCGAGGGGAGACGCGAAAAGCTGCTCGTGATGGTCAATCACGTTCTGCTCGACGATTCGGTGCCCGAGCACAAGCACCACGTGCTGCAGGCGTACGATTTCAAGAAGGTCCGCCGGCCGCAGTATCCCAAGCGACCTGTCTACAAACGGCCGCGTTGACAAGGTTTGCGGCTGTCCGTATGATTCTGGCCGCATCCCGAGAGCGGGTGTAACTCAATGGTAGAGTGTCAGCTTCCCAAGCTGAAAGTTGCGAGTTCGATCCTCGTCACCCGCTCCATTTTCTCCTCTCGCAGCCAGAGTCAGTCACCGAGGCCAGCCGCGACGCACTCCTGATGCTGCCGGGCGCATCGACGTCGAGGACCGTATGGACCCCCTCAAAAAGCGCCGGCGATCCGAGATACTGTTCGTTGACGACAGTCCCGCACACGCGCGAATCGCAATCGAGGCGCTCGGCCAGGGGCGAGGCCAGTTGCGGATTCGTGTCGCGACGAACGGCGCGGACGCGCTCGATCGCGTGATGCGACGTGCGCCGTACGAGGCGTCTCCATATCCGGATCTGGTGCTTCTGGACCTCGAGCTTCCGCAGGTCGGCGGTCTCGACGTGCTCGGGCAGATGAAGGAGCGGGACGAACTGCGGTCGATTCCCGTGGTCGTGCTGACGCGGTCCACGGATCCGCAGACGCTCGCCGAATGCTACCGCCGCGGAGCGAACAGCGTGGTGGCGTGCCCGATCGAGCTCGAGCAGCTTGCGGCCGTGTATCGCAAGGTCGTCGACTACTGGACGACGGTCCATCGCGCGCCCGAGGATGCGAGCGTATGACACGCATTCCTCCCGCGCGCATAGGCATCGACACTGGCGGCACGTTCACCGACGTCGTCGTCGCGCGCGACGGCTCGCTCGTCTATTTCAAGGTTCCTTCGACACCCGCTGATCCGGCCCAGGCAATTCTCGCAGGAGTGTCGCGTGCCGGGGCTTCGCCGGACGGCGGCGAGTGCGATGTCGTCCACGGAACGACCGTCGCGACCAACGCGCTGCTCGGGCGGACCGGCGCGCGCACCGGGCTCGTGACGACCGCGGGCTTCGAGGACATGCTGACCATCGGTCGCCAGGCGCGACCCGAGCTCTACAACCTGGCGGTCGAGCTGCCGCCTCCGATCGTCCCAACGGAGTTGTGCTTTGGCATCCGCGAGCGCGTCGGTCCGGCAGGCGAAGAGCTCGAAGCCTTGTCCGAGCGCGCGCTCGACGAGATTGTCGAGCGCGTGGTGTCGTCGGGGGCCGAGTCCGTCGCCGTCTCGTTGCTGTTCGCATTCGCGAATCCGGACCACGAACAGCGCATCGCTGCCAGGTTGCGCGATCGCGGAATCCCTGTCTCCGTCTCGAGCGAGATTCTTCCGGCGTACCGCGAATTCGAACGGACGGCAACCGTCGCCGTGAACGCATACCTCGAGCCGCGGATGCGCGCGTACCTCGCACGCCTCGAGCACGAAGCGCACGATCGAGGCGTCCGTCAGCTGCGAGTCATGCAGTCGAGCGGGGGATCGATCTCGGCCCGCGTCGCGGCGACGCAACCGGTGCGAACGATTCTGTCGGGCCCGGCCGGCGGCGTTGTTGCGGCGCGCCGGCTTGCCGCGGACGCGGCGCTCGGAGACCTCGTGACGTTCGACATGGGAGGCACGTCGACCGATGTGGCGCTCGTTGCCGATTCGAGCGTCGGCACGACGAACGAAGCTCGAGTCGCGGGGCTTCCGGTCGCTGTGCCGATCATCGACATCCATACCGTCGGGGCCGGCGGCGGCTCGGTGGCGCGCGTCGACGCGGGTGGCGCGCTTCGCGTCGGACCCGAGAGCGCCGGCGCGGACCCCGGGCCTGCGTGTTACGGCCGCGGAGACCTTCCGACGGTCACGGACGCGAACGTGGTGCTCGGCCGGCTTCAGACCTTGCTCGGCGGGGCGATGCCACTCGATCGTGAACGCGCGGAGGTCGTGATGACGAGGCTCGCGGGCGACATCGAGCGCGCATCCGGCGTCGCGTGCACGACCGAGGACGCCGCGCTCGGCGTGGTACGCGTCGCGTCGGCTTCGATGGAGCGCGCACTGCGCGTGGTGTCGATCGAGCGCGGCTACGATCCGCGCCGCGCGTCGCTCCTGAGCTTTGGCGGCGCAGGAGGACTGCACGCGTGCGATCTCGCAGCCGCGCTCGGAATGCGCCGGGTCGTGGTTCCTCCGTTCCCGGGGGCATTCTCGGCGTTGGGGCTGCTGTTTGGCGACGTCGTGCGCGATCTGACTTCCACGGTGATTGGGTCGACGTTTGCGGCCGAGGACGTGTTCGCAGACCTCGAGCGGCAGGGAATCGAGCAGCTTGCCGGCGAAGGGTTCTCCGCGGACGAGGTCGTGCTCGAACGGTCGGCGGCGCTCAGGTACCGCGGCCAGTCGTACGAGATTGCCGTGCCGTGGCACACGGACTGCGCGGCGACGTTTCACGAGCTGCACCGCCAACGGTACGGGCACGCGGACGAGCGGCGGGACGTCGAGGTCGTGACGCTCAATGTGCGCGCGATCGGCTCCGCCCCCGCACTCGAATTGCCTCGGTTCGAACCTGCCGCATGTGAGACACCTGAACATGGCGAGTCGTCGCGCGTGCGTCTCGACGACGGCTGGTGGGATGTGCCGGTGTACGAGCGCGATCGGCTGGCGCCGGGTCACGGGGTCAAAGGTCCGGCGATCGTCGTCGAGTACGGGTCGACGACTCTCCTGCCGCCCCGATGGAATCTTTCGGTCGACGACGTCGGCTGCCTGCTTCTCGAGCGCGAGGTATAACCGACGATGGATCCCGTCACACTCGAAGTCTTCCGCGCGCTTTACACCTCCGTTGCCGAGGAGATGGGCGCGAGCCTCAGGCGCAGCGCGTCGTCGCCGAATATCAAGGAGCGCCGCGACTACTCGTGCGCCGTGTTCGATCAGCACGCGAGACTGGTCGCGCAGGGCGACCACATGCCCGTGCATCTCGGCTCGATGCCCACGGCCGTCGCAGCCGCGGTCGCCACATGTGCGATGCAGCCCGGCGACGTGGTCGTCCTGAACGATCCGTTTGCCGGCGGCACGCACCTGCCGGACATCACGCTCGTCGCGCCGGTGTACGGCGCGGACGACCGTCTGATGTTCCATGTCGCCGCGCGCGCGCATCACGCAGATGTCGGAGGTCCGACGCCGGGCTCGATGGGCTCGGCGACGGACGTGTACGGTGAAGGCCTGCGTATTCCGCCCGTGCGACTCGTGCGTGGTGGCGTGCTCGACGACGATATGCACCGGCTGCTGCTGACGAACATGCGGGTGCGCGAAGAACGCGAAGGCGATCTCGCCGCTCAGCTCGGCGCGATGCGGACGGGCGCGGCGAGGCTCGCAGAGATCGTCGGACGGTACGGGTTTGACGAGGCCGACGCCTACGCCGGCCACCTGATCGCATACACCGAGCGTCACATGCGTGCGCGGCTCGCGACCATTCCGGATGGAACGTACGCCGCCGACGATGTGCTCGACACGGACGGCGCCGGCGGGGGGCCGGTGACCATTCGCGTATCCGTGGAGATCCGCGGCGATATGGCCGTGGTGGACTTCACCGGATCGGACGCGCAAGTGGCCGGTCCGTTCAATGCGGTCGCGTCGATCACCGAATCCGCCGTGTACTACGTCTTCCGAACGCTGATGCACGAGGACGTCCCGGCGAGCGCGGGTGTGCTTGCCCCAGTACGCGTGATCGCTCCTGTCGGAACGATCGTAAACGCGATGCCACCGTCGGCCGTGGCCGCAGGTAATGTCGAGACGTCGCAACGCATCGTCGACGTGCTGTACCGGGCGTTGGCCGCGGCGCTGCCCGACACGATTCCGGCCGCAAGCCAGGGCACGATGAACAACCTGACGATCGGCGGAATCGACCCTCGGACCGGCCGCCAGTACACGTACTACGAAACGATCGCGGGCGGCATGGGGGCACGCCCGGGTTCGGCCGGGCTCGACGCGGTGCACACACACATGACGAACTCGCTCAACACGCCCTCCGAGGCGCTCGAGCTCTTCTATCCGCTGCGCGTCCGCCGATACCTTGTGCGGCGAGGATCCGGCGGGGCCGGGGCGTTTCGTGGCGGCGATGGCGTGATCCGCGAAGTCGAGCTGCTTGCCGACGCACGCGTGACGATACTATCGGATCGCCGCGTGTCGCAGCCGTACGGTCTCGGAGACGGATCGCCCGGCGCGCGCGGCGCGAACTGGCTCGTTCGCCCGGGGAGCGAGCCGGAGCGTCTGCCGGCAGTCTGCTCGATCGACGTGCGAGCCGGCGACGCGATCCGGATCGAGACGCCGGGCGGCGGCGGGTTCGGCGCTCCTGCGCGTTTGCTAGAATAGTCCTGCTGGCCTGAGTTTCCACACCAGTCAATCCGAGATCTGAGGAGTCACGCCGGGTGAGCGGTTCCGATGACACAGATCGCGCACGAGCATGGATTCGTGTGCGCGGGGCACCTGACGATCCCGAGTCGTGGGATCTGGGGTCGTGGAACGGACTCGCGTGGGAGGTCCACAAGGACCTGCCGAACGGCCGGCGCGTGGTGCTCCACGTTCGGGACTACATGGTCGCCGAGCGGCTCAGCTCCAAGCTGAACCCCGTCGCGCTCTATCGGACAAACGACGAAGACCGCGGATAGGCGTGACGTTCGACGCCTACATCCG
>JBGAKX010000122.1:0-13360 GCA_044224215.1 Blastocatellia bacterium | reverse complement strand
CGCAACGCGGTGATCGTTCGGGCCGAAATCGTGCGAGAAATCGAGCGCGGACGCGTCGAGGGGGACCGCCTTGTGGCCCCGATCGAGCCGGTGCTAGACTGACGCGCTTATGTCCCACGGACGAAACCCGGAAGAGGTGGCCGAGGCCGTCGCGGCCGACGCGGCCATCCTTCTGGTAGCGGCTCGCGAGCTGCACGTTCCGGCCGAATATCTCGGCGTGGTCGCCCTCGCCGGCGATGCCTCGAGCCGGCAGTACTTCCGCGTGACCGGACCCGACGGCCCCGTGATCGCTGCGAGGTATCCGCATCCGTTCAACATTGGCGAGGGCGCGATCGACCGGTTCCACCGATGGTGCGAAGGCCATCCGGTCGACGGCCGTGTCACGTTCGCAAACGATCCGCTGTGCCATGTTGAAGTGACGTCGCTGTTCGATCGATTCGGCGTGCCGGTGCCCGAGATCGTCGCGATCGCCGATCGCGAAGGCGTGATCCTCGTTGATGACGCAGGCGACAACCTGCTGCAGGCGTGGGCGCTCACGGCACCGCCCGAACTGGTCGACGACGCGTTCGATCGAGCGGTGGACCTGATTCGCCTGTTTCGCGCGGCAAGCGAGGCGGCGCTTCAATCGGGAATGGTCGCGGGAGAGCTTGCGTTCGATGTCGACAAGCTGGCGTGGGAGCTCGACTTCTGGCGGACGAACTGCTTTTCGGCGTATCTCGCGAAGCCGCTCGCAGAGGACCTCGACGCGCAGGTTCGCGCCGAGTCGCGCCAACTTGCGGAGCGGCTCGCCGAGCGGCCCCGCGTGCTGTGCCACCGCGACTACCACGCCCGCAACCTGATCGTCCGAAGCGGTTACGACGACGCCGACGGGCTGGTTGTGATCGATTTTCAGGACGCCCGGATGGGACCCGTCACGTACGACATCGTCTCGCTTGTCGAGGACCCGTACACGGAGCTCGACGAGCGGACGCGCACGAGGCTCGTGGCCCGTTTTTGCGACGCGCTCAGGCGCGATAATGCGTGGCCGGGCGACGACGAATTCGCCCTCGAATACGACCTGATGACCGCTCAAAGGCTGCTCAAGGCCATCGGCACATACACGCACCAGGCCGCGGTCCGTCGAAAGCGCGACTACGTTCCGTACATCCGGCCGGCTGCCGAGACGGCCGTGCGCGCGCTGGCGCGGCTCGGCGGATTTCCCGCGCTGCGCGAAGCGGCGTCACGACTCCTCCACGAACAGGACTAGCCAAGACCCACACAATGAACCAGACATACATACGGGATATCGCCGCGCACGCCGGCGAAGAGGTCACCATCAAGGGGTGGCTCTACAACATCCGCTCGAGCGGTAAGCTGATGTTTCCGCAGGTCCGCGACGGGTCGGGCACGATCCAGGGCGTCGTCTTCAAGAAGAACGTCTCGGAGCAGCTGTGGGAAGACTGCGGCAGGCTGACGCAGGAATCGTCGATCATCGTGCGCGGAACCGTGCGAGCGGACGACCGTGCGCCCGGTGGGTTCGAGCTCGACATCACGGGTCTCGAGATCGTTCAGATGGCCGAGCCGTATCCGATCACGCCCAAGGAGCACGGCACCGAATTCCTGCTCGACAACAGGCACCTGTGGATCCGGTCAAAGCTCCAGCACGCGATACTGTCGGTGCGGCACGAAGTGATCCGCGCGGTGCGGGACTACTTTGATTCGCACGGGTTCATTCTGTGCGACACGCCGATCTTCACCCCGGCGGCCTGCGAGGGAACGACGAACCTGTTCGAGGTCGGCTACTTTGACGACACCGCGTACCTGACGCAGTCGGGGCAGCTCTACAACGAGGCGACCGCGGCGGCCTTTGGGAAGGTCTATACGTTCGGCCCGACGTTTCGTGCCGAGAAGTCCAAGACCCGCAGGCACTTGACGGAATTCTGGATGGTCGAGCCCGAAGTCGCGTACGCAACGATCGACGACGTCATGGATCTGGCCGAGGACTTTCTGTGCTTTATCGCCGAGCGGGTGTTGGCAAATCGCAGGCCGGAGCTGGAGACGCTCGGCCGCGACCTCGCAAAGCTCGAGTCGATCAAGAAGCCGTTTCCGCGGATCAGTTACGAAGAGGCGTCGAAGATGCTGATCGACGCAGGAATGCCGTTCGAGGTCGGCGGCGACTTCGGAGCGCCGGATGAGACGTATATTTCGTCACAGTTCGACCGGCCGGTGATGGTCCACCGCTATCCCGCGGCGGTGAAGGCCTTCTACATGAAGCCGGATCCCGACGACCCGACCAAGGCGCTCGGCGTCGACGTGCTCGCTCCTGAAGGGTATGGCGAGGTCATCGGCGGCGGGGCGGCGGCGAGCGCTCGCCGGACCTGCAGTTCTTGAAGGATCAGATTGCCAGACACGAACTGCCCGAAGAGGCGTTCGACTGGTATCTCGATCTGCGAAAGTACGGAACGTTCCCACACGGCGGGTTCGGGATGGGAATCGAGCGGTGTGTCGCGTGGATGTGCGGCATCGAGCACATTCGCGAGGCGATTCCGTTTCCACGGACAATCTACCGGATCAAGCCGTGACGCGGCCGGCCGCGCGGACGATCGGGGGATGTCGTCACTAAGCAATTTGTATTGAATAGGTTGCGGTAGTACGGATGAGCGAGAAAGCACTCCGAAACGAGTTCAACGAATGGGCCGATGCAGGCCGCGGCGAGCGGATGGCGCGCAGTCACCGGCCTGCGACCGAGCAGGCAATTGAACAGCTCGCGATCGAACGCGACTCACACGCGCTCGACCTCGGGTGTGGCATCGGCTGGGCGGTGCGGTTGATGGCCGCGCGCTGCCCAAACGGAAGCGCCACGGGCGTCGACATCTCGGATCGCATGATCGAGCTCGCGCGCCTGTCGCCGGACAACCCGCCGAACGTGAGATTTGACGTCGGCACGGCCGAGCGCCTGCCGTATGGCGACGGGGCGTTCAACCGCGTCCCGTCGGTTGAATCGATCTACTACTACGACGACATCGAGGCGGCGCTTGGCGAAGTGGCTCGTGTCACCGAAGTCGGTGGTCGCATTGCGCTGCTCGTCGACTACTTTGAAGAGAATGTCGAGAGCCACCGATGGGCTGCGGACATCGCGGTGCCGATGCAGCTGCTGTCGGCGCCGGCGTACGAAGAGTTGCTGCGAAAGGCCGGGTTTGATGAGGTCGCATCGACGCGGCTGCTCGACCCCTCGCCGCTCCCGGACCGCGCGTCGTTTACGCCGGTGTGGGGATTCGACACTTGGGAACAGTTGGAACGGTACAAGCGCGAGGGGACCCTCTCGGTAACGGGAACTCGCGCGTCGGCGAAAAAATGACGGGAGGACCTTTTGTGACGCGATCGAACGTGATGATCCTCGGCGCGGCGGGCCGTGACTTTCACAACTTCAATACCGTATTTCGCAACGATGCGGGATCGAACGTCGTCGCGTTCACGGCGACGCAGATCCCGAACATCGACGGACGCCGATACCCGGCCGACCTCGCGGGCGAACTGTATCCCGAGGGAATTCCCATCCACCCCGAGGACGATCTCGAGCACCTGATCAAGGACCTTGGCGTCAACCAGGTTGTGTTTGCGTACAGCGACGTCTCGCACGAGTATGTCATGCACCTTGCGTCGCGCTCGCTCGCCGCCGGCGCGGACTTCCGGCTGATCGGCCCCGACGCGAGCATGGTCAAGTCGACAAAGCCGGTCGTGTCCGTGTGTGCCGTTCGCACCGGAGCGGGCAAGAGCCCGACGAGCCGCAAGGTGGCCAAGACGCTGATCGACATGGGCAAGCGTGTCGTCGCCATCCGGCACCCGATGCCGTACGGCGACCTCGTCCGGCAGGCGGTGCAGCGATTCGAGACGATTGACGACCTGCGCGCGAACGACTGCACCATCGAGGAGATGGAAGAATACGAGCCGCACATTGCCAATGGCGTCATCATCTACGCCGGCGTCGACTATGAGCGAATCCTGCGCGCGGCCGAAACCGAGGCGGACGTCATCGTCTGGGACGGTGGGAACAACGACTTCCCGTTCTACGTGTCGGATCTCGAAATCGTCGTCGCGGATCCGCACCGCCCCGGCCACGAGCTCCAGTACTACCCCGGCGAAGCGAACTTCCGGCGCGCGGACGTGATCATCATCGGCAAACAGGGCTCTGCGACCGCCGAGGGAATCGCAGCCGTCCGCGCATCGGCCGCCGCGATCAATCCTGGTGCGACGATCGTCGACGCGGACATGCGCATCACCGTCGAGGATCCAGCCGCGATTGCCGGCAAGCGCGTTCTCGTCGTCGAGGACGGCCCGACGCTCACGCACGGCAACATGACGTACGGTGCAGGCGTCATTGCCGCCCGGACCTACGGCGCCGCCGAGATCATCGATCCGCGCGGCAGCGTCGTCGGCGAGATCGCCGAAACATTTCGCAAATACCCCGCGATCGGAAAGCTATTGCCCGCAATGGGATACGGTCAGCAGCAGATGGACGACCTCGCAGCGACCATCAACGGCATCGACTGCGACCTGGTGCTGATTGCCACGCCGATCGATCTTCGGCGCGTGATCGACATTGCCAAACCGTCGATGCGCGTTGGGTACGAACTGGCCGAGATCGGGGAGCCGACGATGCAGCAGATCCTGACCGTGTTTCTCGAAGAGCACGCATGAGCGAACCTTGCGTCATCCGGACGCTTGCGGAACTGCAGGCCTTCGACATCTCTTCATTGCCCGCGCGTCCAGAGCCCGGTCGGGTGCTTATGTGCACGCCGGAGGCGTTCGACGTCGTGGACGTGAAGAACGCATTCATGGCGGGCCACGTCGGAACCGTCGACAAGGCGGCGGCGCGCGCCGAATGGGAGTCGTTGCGCAAGGCATTCGAGAAGGCTGGCCACGAGGTCGTGACGATCGAGGGCGGCGCCGGTCTCGAGGACATGGTGTTCTGCGCGAATCAGGTGTTGCCCGGCACGGACAGTGGCGGACAGCCGTACGTTGTGCTGAGCCACATGCGGCACGAGTCGCGCCGTCGCGAGGTGCCGCTGTTTCGCGAATGGTTCGCCGGCCGCGGATACCGGATCGTCGAGCTACCCGACGACACGGGATTTTTCGAGGGCCAGGGCGACGCGATCTGGCATCCCGGACGATCGCTGATCTGGGGCGGTGTCGGGCAGCGAACAAGCCTCGATGCATATACGGCAGTCTCTCGTGCGACGGGCGCGCCGGTCGTTGCGCTCGATCTCGTCCATCCGAGCTTCTATCACCTGGATACGGCGTTCTGCGCGCTGTCCCCCGACGCCGTCCTTGTCTACCCGCCGGCGTTCACAGACGAAGGCCGCGCAATGATCGCGCACGGATTCAAGCGCGTGATCGAGGTCGAGGACGCGGACGCCTCGGAGCACTTTGCGTGCAACGCGGCAGCACTCGACGGCCGGACGGTGATCATTCAGCGCGGAGCTGGTGCGACGGTTGCGAAGCTTCGCGCCGAGGGATTCGACGTCATCGAGGTCGAGACGGGCGAGTTCATCAAGAGCGGCGGATCGGTCTTCTGCATGAAGATGATGATCTACTGAGGAGCGCCCGCCGGGTGGCGGCGCACACGACATGGTTCACAACAAGACGGTACACATCATCGGGGTTCCGATGGATCTTGGGGCAGGGCGGCGCGGCGTCGACATGGGACCGGCCGCGCTCCGTGTCGCAGGCCTTGGCGCAAAGATCGCCGAGCTCGGGTACGACGTGATGGACTGCGGCAACATCTTTGTCGAACAGGTGGAGCGGCTTCGCGACGACAACTGCCGAGCGCATTACCTGTCCGAGATCTCAAATGCCTCCCTGAGCCTTGCCGAGAAGACGCGCAAGATCCTCGACGACGACGGATTTCCGATCGTGCTCGGCGGCGACCATTCGATCGCGATCGGGAGCGTGTCGGGTATCTCGGCGCATTTCCAGGCGAGGCGCGAGAAGATCGGAATCATCTGGCTGGACGCGCACGCCGACATGAACACGCCCGAGACCACGAATTCCGGGAACATCCACGGAATGCCGCTCGCATCTCTGATGGGGCGCGGACTGCCCGAACTGACGGACATCTTTGGCTATTCGCCCAAGGTGGATCCGGCGAACGTCGCGCTGATCGGAATTCGCGACATCGATCCGGGCGAGCGCGCGCTGATAAAGGAGCTCGGAGTCCGTGCGTTCTCGGCGCGCGAGATGGATGAGCGCGGTATGAACGCGATTATGGACGAGGCGCTCGACATCGCGTCGCGCGGAACCGCGGGGTATCACGTTACGCTGGATGTCGACTTCATCGATCCGCGCTTTGCGCCGGGCGTCGGAACGCCGGTCCCCGGCGGCGCGACGTACCGCGAGAGCCACCTTGCCATGGAGCGGATTGCGGACCACGGCGCCGCGGTATCGCTCGAATACACCGAGCTGAATCCGATCTACGACGTGCGCAACCAAAGCGCCGAAGTCGGCGTCGAACTGCTACTCTCAGCTCTGGGCAAGAGCATCCTGTAGGAAACCGGAACAAAGGGTCTTTGTGGAAAAGAGAATTCGGGTTGGTGTGATCTTTGGGGGGCGGTCCGGCGAGCACGAAGTGTCGTTGCAGTCGGCCAGGTCGGTGATCGAGGCGATGGATCCCGCGCGTTACGAGATCGTGCCGATTGGCATCACGAAGGAAGGCCGGTGGCTGGCGAGCAGCGACGCGTCGCTGCTGCTGCCCGAGGCGGTCATGCGGGACGCCGACCGCGAGGTCGCGCTGTTTGGCGATCCGACGCGCAGCGAACTGGTCCGGCTGAACGCCGGTCCCGACGACTCGCCGGCGGGCGCGCTCGACGTGATCTTTCCGGTGTTGCACGGGACGTTCGGCGAGGACGGCACGATCCAGGGCCTGCTCGAGCTCGCGTCCGTGCCGTACGTCGGCAGCGGCGTGCTCGGATCGGCCGCGGGAATGGACAAGGTTGCGATGAAGCGCCTGTTTCGCGACGTCGGACTACCGATCGTTCCGCACGTGGATTTTCTGCGGTCGCAGTGGGACACGCAGCGGGAGCCGATCCTTGACCGGGCCGAAGCGGCGCTCGCGTATCCGATGTTTGCCAAGCCGGCGAACCTCGGGTCGTCGGTCGGTATCTCGAAGGCCACGGACCGCGCGTCGCTCGCCGCCGCGATCGACGTCGCCGCGAAGTTCGATCGCAAGCTCATCGTCGAGCAGGGCATCGACGCGCGCGAGATCGAGGTCGCCGTCCTTGGAAATGACGAGCCCGTCGCGAGTCTGCCCGGCGAGATCATCCCGCACGCCGATTTCTACGACTATGAAACGAAGTATCTGGCGGACACGGCCGAGTACGCCATTCCAGCGAATCTCGACGCAGCGCAGACGGTCGAAATCCAGGCGCTCGCGGTTCAGGCGTTTCAGGCCGTCGACGCTGCTGGCCTTGCGCGCGTCGACTTCTTCGCCGAACGTTCGACAGGCCGGCTAGTCGTCAATGAAATCAATACGATGCCCGGCTTTACCCGCATATCCATGTATCCAAAGCTGTGGGACGCGAGCGGACTGGCGTATCGCGAGCTGATCGATCGGCTGATCGAACTGGCTTTTGAAAGGCACCGCGAGGTGCAGCGGTCCAAACGAACACGTGACTAGCGGTGGAGTGAGGAGAGACTCAGAATGATGATCAAGCGAGTGGGACTGTTCGCCGTGCTGGCAGCGGTCGCCGTAATGTCAGTCGGGTGCAATGAGCCGGCGAAGCCGCCGGCCGCGAATGTGGCGAACACCAACGCGCCGGCGCCGACTGCCGATTCCGTAAAGGTCCAGCCGAAGGTCCTCAAGGACGAGCCGGGTCCGGACGGATCGCGCATCGTGGTGCGGCTGCTCGAGAGCGGCGACCAGGTATCGGTTCGCAAGTGGGACGCGGGTCCGGTCAAGAAGGTGACGGTTCGTGCAAAGGCGGGCGAGACCAAGGGCATTCGTGTCGTGTTCCGTGACGGCAAGATCGTCCGGGTCGTGGACAAGGAGGCGGTCGCTCACGCGCTCGACTGGACAGGCGCTCAGCTGGCCGACGTCGCCCGAAAGACCGGTACGACCCTCGACGCGCCTGCAGACACGTCCGACGACGACGAGGTCACGAACGCCAAGCCGAAGTAGCAGGAGCATGTCCGCGGCCGGGAGGGCAGTCAGGACCGCCGGTCGCGAGCGAGCGCAAAGCGGGCAATCGAGACGGCGGCAATGGCCGCCGTCTCGGCGCGCAGGATCATCGGTCCGAGCGATGCAAGCGGACACGACGCGGCGCGAAACGTCGCGCGTTCGTGCTCGGTCCATCCGCCTTCTGGCCCGACGAACAGCGTGACGTCGTCGGCGCCGTTGAGCGCGGCGAGGACGTCGGCTGCCACGCTGCCATCACGCGCTGCGAGCGCGATGGATCGTCCTCGAGCATTCGCGATCGCATCGTCGAGACCAACCGGCTCTCCGACGTTGGGCAGCGTATTGCGCTCGCACTGCTTGGCCGCCTCACGCACGATCTTGCGCCAACGCTCGACGCGCCGCGATGCACGTTCGGCGTCACGCCGCACGTCGCACCGCTCGGCAAGCACGGGTGTGATGGACGCGATCCCAAGTTCGGTCGTCTTTTGAACGACGAGGTCCATCGCATCATTCTTGATGATGGACTGTGCGAGATGCAGGCGCGGACCCGGTTCGATGGGCAGGTCGACGCGCTCGAGCTCGACGATCGTCGCACCGCGTGAATCGAACGACGCGATCGTGCCGTGCCAGGCCGATCCGCGGCCGTCAAAGCACGTGATCCGGGTTCCGGGAGCAAGTCTGAGGACACGCTCGGCATGGCGCGCCTCATCAGGCTGCAGTCGCAACACGTCCGCGGCGACGTCGCCCGGCTCGACAAAGAAGCGCCGCGTGCTCATGGCCGCCGGAGCACGAGCGCGATCCATTCACCCGAGGCGCGCCGGTCCTCAAGCACAAGTCCAAGGGCGCCCAGGTCCGCCGTCAGCCATTCGCTCTGCTCGGCAAGGATTCCCGACAGAACGAGGAGACCGCCGGGACGCGCGAGCGCGACGAGCGCGCCCGCGACGGCGAGAATGACATCAGCCGTGAGATTTGCAAGCACGACGTCGAAAACGCCTGCGACGGATTCGGGCCCGCCGATATGGAACTCGATCCTGTCCTGAACGTGATTGATCGTGGCGTTCTGTATTGCGACGTCGATGGCGACCGGGTCGACGTCCACGGCAACGACGCGCGATTCGGTCTCGAGCAGCGCCGCCGCCATCGCTAGGATTCCGGTGCCCGTCCCGACGTCGACGACCGAGCCCCCGCGCCAGTTCGCGTCGAGCCATTCGAGGCACAGCCGTGTGGTTTCGTGGGTGCCGGTCCCAAACGCCATCCCGGGATCGATCTCAATGGCGAGCCGGTCCGGATACGACGCGAGCAGTTCGCGCTTCCACGAAGGGAAGACCACGAGACGCGATCCAATCGCGACGGGCTCGAAGCCTTCCTTCCACAGGCGCAACCAGTCGTCGTCGGGTGTCGCGCCGGTGGTGATCGACTCCGCAGCAGCTCGTGCCGCGGCGGAGTCCACTCCGGCGCAGGAGGAAACAATGGATGCCACCCGGTCGATGTCCGGCGGAACGTCGAACCACGCGCGCAGGCGCGCCAGTCCGGCGCTCGTGACCGTCTGTTCTATGCCGTTCGAGCCCGCGTCGAGCAAGGCGGCGCCGAGCGCGTCGGCGTCGGCCTCGGCGGCCTCGAGCTCCACGTACGGCCACTCGCCGCGTCGCGCGCCGCTCATGTCACGCGCCGTGCGTCTCGATGCCCATCTCGTCGAGCATCCGGTCGTCGTTTCGCCACTGTTCGCGCACAGTGACGTGGATTCCGAGGAACACCTTCTTGCCGAGAATCTGCTCGATCTCGTGGCGCGCGCGCGAGCCGACCTCCTTCAGCATCGAGCCGCCCTTTCCGATGACGATGGCCTTCTGGGACGAGCGCTCGACGAACACCACGACGTGGATTCGCGCGAGTTCGTCGTTCTCTTCCCACCGTTCGACGATAACGGCTGTCACGTATGGAAGCTCCTCGCCCGTCGCGCGAAGCAGCTGTTCGCGAACGAGCTCCGCCGCCAGCGTTCGCATCGGCTGGTCGGTGTATTCGTCGTCCGGGAAGTAATTCGGTCCCTCGGGAAGGTAACGCATCACGGTGTCGGCGAGTCGTTCGACGTTCGTGCCCTTCTCGGCGGCGATCGGGACGATCTCCTTGAAGTCGTGCCCGGCCGACCGCTGCTCGATTATCTTGAAAAGCTCTTCCCGCCGTTTGAGCTTGTCGATCTTGTTCAGCACGAGGAACACGGGCTTGCCCGAGCCCATCACCAGGTCGAGTGCGAATCGGTCGCCGGAGCCAGGGCGCGTCGAGACGTCGACGAGCAGCAGCAGGAGGTCGTCGGATGAAAGCGCCTCGGAGACGAGGCCCATCATCCGACGGTTGAGCGCAAAACCCGGCTTGTGAATGCCGGGTGTGTCGATGAACACGATCTGGCCGTCGGGCCGGGTCAGGTATCCGCGGATCTGGTTGCGCGTGGTCTGCGGCTTGTTCGAGACGATCGCGACCTTCTCGCCGATGAGCCGGTTGAGCAGCGTCGACTTGCCGGCATTCGGCCTGCCGACAAGACCGACAAAACCGGAACGATGGCCGACGGTTTCGTCCGGCATCAGCGGATCGACTGCGTGGAGTTCTTCCGTCATCCCTCGGTTGCCGCCTCCCGCGACTCGCCGCGTTCTGGCGGCGCGAGTGTTCGCAATCTCACAAGGTTCACTCTCCGGCTGTCGGCTTCGACGACTTCGAACCCGATGCCGCGGAACTCGAGCCGCTCGCCGCGAGAGGGAAGATGTCCAAGCTCGTTGATGATCAGTCCGGCGACCGTGGTGAAGTCGTCGGCCTCGAGCTCGACGCCAAACTCGAGCTCGACCTTGCGGATCTCCGTCGAGCCCTTCACCAGCACGCTTCCAGCGCCCTCCTGCACGATGTCCTCGGTGGATGCCTGCACGTCCTCGTCCTCGATTTCGCCGACGATCTCCTCGAGCAGGTCCTCGATCGTGATGAGCCCAGCTACGGCGCCGTATTCGTCGATGACGATGCCGATCTGAACCTTCGACTTGCGCATCTCCTCGAGAAGGTCTCCGACGGCCTTTGTCTCGGGAACGAAATAGGCGGGTCGCATGATCGAGGTCACGGGCTCGCCTTCCTGAGCGTTCGCCCACGCGACGATCAGGTCGCGAACATAGAGGACGCCTTCGACGTTGTCGATCTGTTCCGAGAAGACTGGAAGCCGCGAGAACTTGCACGTCACGATCAGGTCGCGCGCATCCGCGACGGTGGCGTCGCTCTTGATGGCGACGATCTGAGTCCGCGGGGTCATGATCTCGCGAACCGACGTGTCGCCCAGTTCGACGATCGACTGGATCATCATGCCTTCGGCCTCGGCGATGATGCCTTCCTCTTCGCCGACGTCGATGAACGCCTGGATGTCGGACATCGTCTCGTCGATCGACGGCTCGTCGAGACCTGCATCGTCGGAGGTCGGACGCCGGAACGTCTGGATGGCGCGCTCGATCGGCCAGATCAGCAGCGACACGAGCTTGTAGTAGGGCTTGACGATGGGAAGCATCGCCAGGAACACGCGCACCGGCCCGTTCTGCACGATCAGTCGAGGGATGAAGAGCCGGAACAGAAAGACGAGATTTGCCGCGACGAGAAACGCAATGATCAGCGAGTGGCCGACCGACGCCTGTTGAAGCGCGCGCAGGGTGAGAATCGCGATGACGATCACGGTTGAGTGGATTCCCACCCGCAGCGTCGATCGAAACCGCTCGTCGTGGCCGATCAGGTCGTCAAAGAACGCTTCCTGACCGGCGGCGCGGGCGCCGGCGCGCAGCAGGTGGAGCGAGACGTCGCTCAACTGTCCGTAGGCGATCTCGATCGTGGACAGCAGCGTCAGGACGATTCCCGCGGAGACCGCAAGAACGAGGTCAACCTCTAGCGACATGGTTCAGGGAATAGGGCACTGTGATTTTCAACGGCTTCCGGGGGCGCATCACGGGCGCGACAACTGCGCCGCGTCGCGTCATCCGGTAACGACCGGAAGCGTCCGCACCTTCTGAACCGGCTCGCCATACTCGCTCGAGTACGACAACTCGCGCCGGTAACAGCGCTGATTCTCCATGTCGAACGCCACGCACGAGTCGATTGGTCGCGAGTACACGTGGATACTGACGGCGCGCTCGCGTTCGCCGCGCGCGTTGAACAACTGGTGGATCGTCTGGATCTTGTCGGCCGTCAGAACGGGTCCGCCGGCCACCGCCTCCACCCGTCGGATCTGGTCGAGCTTGATGTGCTCGGACCCGGCAAGGCAGTCGATACCGACGACGTTCTGGTTCTCGGGGTGATCGCACCCGAGCCACTTGTAGTCGACGACCTCGAGCGCTCCGCGCTGTGTCAGCATCCAGCACAGCTGCCCGTTGTGGGTGTGCACAGCCGTCTTCTGGCCGGGCTCCCAGCAGATGGTCATCACTTCGAACAGGTCGTCACGGTAGATAAGGTTCCGCGTGTAGAACGTGCTGTCATACCGGACGTACTGTTCAAGCGAAGCGTCCGAGATCTGGATGCCGTCGCAGTAGTCCATCACCATGTCGCGCGTGATGGGGCCCGACTCGAAGGATCGCAGCCTGGTTACAAAATCGTCGATACTGATGCGGCGCCTGCCACCCATACACTACTCACGGCGGTCGAACAATTTGGGACGCCGGCATGGTAGGACGCCGGCGCACGTTTGTAAATGGCCTCATCGCGCGCGCTCCACGGCGGTGATGTACCTGACGGAAGCAACCCGGCTCAGTTTTGTGACGTCGGCCAGCTTGATCGCACCTGTGATGCGCCGTCCCGCAGACTGTTGCAGCGCATCGAATGTGAGCCCGGCGGCGCGCAGCGCAGCGATGGTTTCGGCCGAGACGTTCTCGAGCCAGAGTTGGACGACAATGGAGCCGTTCGCGAGGTACTGAGCCTCCAGGGCCTTCTTGACGTCCGAGTCGAAGTCGGCCGATAGCAGCGCGGCGAGGGCCGAGTCGAGCTTGTCGATGTCCGCAACCTCCGCGTGAACGCGGAATTGTTCCGAACCCGTACTCGACGGGCCATCGTTATTATTGTCGGCCCCCGAGATGTACCCGTTCGTACCGGACTTCGTGACGACGTTGACGACGGACGTCGACGCACGCTGACCGTTCGCAACGTCCCCGCTGCCCGCGCCAATGCCGCCGGAGACGCCTCCTCCGACGCCATAGCCAGCACCGGATC
>JBGAKX010000121.1:0-14544 GCA_044224215.1 Blastocatellia bacterium | reverse complement strand
ACTCCCGACGCCCACTACGTCTCCATTGTCGGAGTCTTCATCCGGTGAGTCCTCGATCAGGCCGCGAATAAACGCGGATCAAGCGGATTTACGCGGATCTGATCAGGAACCACGCTGGCTGCGCATGCAGTCTCACTTGACGGATTACTTGACTGATGCTTGACTGACGCTCATGGCGTACGTGCCGTCATTCACCATCACGCCGCGATTGCTCACCTTCGTCGAAGCCATCGCTGCGCTGCGCGAGCGAATCCTCGCGGCAGCCGTCCATCCAGCGTGGATTCCGGCGCTGCAAACCGACTCCCGCTCGAGAACCGCCCACGCCTCCACCGCCATCGAGGGGAACCCGCTCACGCTCGAACAGGTCCGTGCGCTCGAGGAGGGACGCGACCTTGCGGCCGCCGGGCCGCGCGCCGAGCGCGAGGTGCTCAACTGCTTCGCCGCACTCCGGTTCATCGAGAAGCACGCGACCAAGAAGACCATCACGCACGACGACGTCCTCAGGCTTCATCGCATCCTCGCGGCAGGCGTCATGGATCAGGGCGAGCCCGGGCGGTACCGGACCATCTCTGTTCGGGTCGGCAATTTCGTCCCTTCGCCGCCCGCCGATGTCTCGGGTCTGATGTTCGAGTTGCTTGAGTGGTGGAGCGGCGCGGCGGCCGCCCTCTCGCCGGTGATCAGCTCGGCGATCGTTCACCACAGGTTCGAATCCATCCATCCGTTCGCCGACGGAAACGGCCGAACTGGCCGCGCGCTCGCATTGTGGGAGCTCTACCGGCGCGGATTCGACAGCCACCACATCTTCGCGGTCGATGAGTACTACTGGGAGGACCGTCCGCGATACTACGCGGCGCTCGACGCGGTCCGGCGTGAAGGCGACGACTTGACGGGATGGCTCGAATACTCGGCAGAGGGACTTCGCCAGACGCTCGAGCGTGTATGGATGCGGATCCAGGCCGTGGGCCTCCGGTCCCCTGAACGTGTCGCCCTCCGGCCGCGGCAGGAACAGTTGCTGTTGCTGCTCCGCGATCATGGCCAGATGTCGCCGGCCGAAATCTGGGCGGCGCTCGGCGTGTCGCGGCAGGGCGCGATGGATCTGCTGCGCCCGCTGATCGACGCCGGCCTCGTCGAGAAGGTCGGGGGCAGGAAGACCGGGCGGTACGTGCTCGTGCGAGGTTGAGAGACTGGCGGCAACCTCGCTCGGTGACCTTTGCGACCTTTGCGGCTTTGCGAGAGAACATCGCGCAAAGACGCCAAGGTCACAAAGGCGAGGAGCGCGGAATTGGGACGCCGCTGGAATCGAGCAGGCCGCAGATGGACGCAGATCTACATGAATCTGCGTTCATCAGCGGCCCGATCGAACATCCCGTACGGATCGATCATCTCGCGAAGCCGGATCCGCGCGTGCAACTGGTCCAGATTCAACCGGCACACGGGGGAGGAGAAGACAGGCCGCAGATTTGCGCAGATTTCGCAGATCTGAATATCGATCATCCGGGGGTACATTCCAGACAGTCCGCTTCGAGGCGTTCCACATGACCCAGGACGAGTTCGACCGCAAGCGCGACGACGTCACCACGCCCACGGACCTGCGTCCGCCTGATCCGCGTTCATTCGCGTTGATTTGTGGCAGGATCGATCCGACGGTGACCGCTTCCTGGCTGGCGCCCGCACCGCGCAACACTCGATCCAGACTCAGTCAAACGTGATGCCGCCCGCATACACCAGCCCGGGTATGTTCGGATCGACAGCCACCGAGATGATCTCCCGGTTCCCAAGCCCGCGCCGGAACACCGTCCACGTCTGCCCGCGATCCCTGCTCCGAACCACGCCGACGCCATAACAACTCGCAAAATACTCGCGCGGCTTTCCCGCGTTCTGCACGACGTCATACACACTCGCCGCGGCGTGACCCACGGGATGGACAGCGAAGACCTGCGTCGACCGCGCGCCAGCGTCATCGCTCCTGTAGATGCCCCCAAAATAGCACCCGAAGACCACCGAGTCCTGTGTCGCGACATCCGGAACCACGCACGCCACATCTCCGGCCCGTGTGTCGATGCCGGTTGGATTCCACGTTCGTCCGCCGTTCCTGCTCACAAACGTGCCCATGCTTCCCGCCACGTACACAATGTCCGAGGACACTGGCGAGACGGCCACCGACTGGAGCGCCGGTCCCGGAAACGTGTAGTTCTCGACAAACGTCCGGCCCCCGTCGATGCTGCGGTAGATGATCCCGTCAAAACTCACCGCAAAAACAATCGATGGGTCCGAAGGGTCGATAGCCACGTCGTCGACCTGGCCCATGAACGCGTTTCCGACCGTCCACGACGCCCCGCCATCAGTCGACCGCGCGACTCCAAATGTCGCGACAACGAGCGTCGGAGGCGACGTCGACACGATCTCGATGTCAAATATGTTTGCAAATGTGAACGTGGGAGCGAGCACCTTCCACGTCTCACCCATGTCCGTGCTGCGAACCATTCGCACAACGCCGAGGTCGTTGCTTGACGCGTAGACGGTCCCGGGAGAATTCCGGTCAATCGCAAGATTCCCGACGGCGCGCTCGTCGAGTCCGGTCGACAGCCTGGTCCAGTGCCTCCCGCTGTCGAGACTGCGAAACAGCGGGCTTCGTCCAGGCGATGTCTCGGAGCCGGCGATTTCGTCAACGCCTTCCGCGTGCGACACGAGCCCGAACGTAGCCACCAGGACAACGACCGTGCAGATTGCAAGGCGTCGTAAGCCGACGCGTCGCACACGAGAATCACGAAGCAGAGCCATCACGTGATCGCCTCACCTTGAAACCCGCTCATCGAGATTGTCGGACCGACCCCGCGACGATTCTCGGGCCTGGCTCTGCAATCGTCAATCGAGCCGCGGACGAACGCGGATCGGGCGGAAGTTCGCGGATCTGACAGGCAACCTCGGCGGCTTGAAATCCGATCATTCGGTGGTACATTCCAGAAAGTCCGCTCCGAGGCTCTGCACATGACCCAGGACGAGTTCGATCGCAAGATGGAGTTTCTGCTGCACTGGCAGGCCAAGTTGGCAGCCGCGCACGAGGTCAATATTCAGGAGCATGCTCGGTTCCAGGCGGGACTCCTTGATCTCCGTGACGACCTGACCGTGATGGCACAGACTCTTACACGCACCATCGAAGCCATGGACAAGCGTGACGCACGCCGCGAACGTCGTCTCGATCGATTGGAGCGAATCGTCTTCGGCCACGTCAGCGACCCTCACGCCCACGGGCCCGCATCCGCCTGATCCGCGGTTCATTCGCGTTGATTTGCGGCGGGTTCGATCCGGCCGCCGGATCAGCAGATCAAGCGGATCTGCGCAAATCTGCGTTCATCCGCGGCCGGATCGATCCCTGCGGCGGGATCGAGTTTTCACCAGCAACCGCCAACCTTCCCGCAACGATGATGAATCGACATCACATCCCCTTGCCGTGCTCTCATTATGAGAGTAACGTGCGAATCGTGACTATCGATGCACGTCCTCAGCCGAAAGGCGCTGCGCGACTTTGCCGAGAGGTACCCCGAGATCGAGACCGCACTCGACGACTGGTACCAGATTACGTCGCGTGCGGCCTGGCAGAATCTCGTCGACGTCCGGCGCGTCTTTCCGCACGCGGATTCGGTGGGCAGCTGCACCGTCTTCAACATCGGCGGCAACAAGGCGCGGCTCGTCGTGTGGATCAATTACCGGTACCAGCGAGTCTTCGTTCGTTCGGTGCTGACGCATTCTGCCTACAACCGGGGAGCGTGGAAGAATGACTGCTGACGTCATCGACCGCTATCGGGAGCTCATTGCCGACGTCGCGCCACGTATGATCGAGACGGAAGCCGAGCACGAGCGCATCCTGGCGCTCCTTGGCGATCGATTCCACCGGGACAACCTCGAACCCGCGGAAGAGACGCTTGTCGCTCTGCTCGTCCGCCTCGTCGAGGACTACGAAGAACAACGCTATCGACTGACCGGGTCAACACCGCTTTCTCGCCTCCAGTCGCTGATGACGGAACACGGGCTGCGTCAGGCCGACCTGCTCGATGTGTTCGGTTCGCGGGGCATCGCGTCGGAAGTGCTTGGCGGAAAGCGCTCGATCAGCAAGACGCACGCAACTCGGCTGGCCCGACGGTTCGGGGTGTCGGCAGGTTTGTTCCTGGCGGACGGCTGAGGCAATTCGAGCCGGCCGCGGATGGATGCGGATCTACATGAATCCGCGGTCATCAGCGGCCCGATCGAACCTCCCGTACGGATCGATCATCTCGCGAAGCCGGATCCGCGCGTGCAACTGGTCCAGATTCAACCGGCACAGCAACTCGCTCTTCGGCTTCAGCTCGATATCCAGCCGGCCCGCGCTCTTGTCGTCGAGCAGCTCGATCTTCACCCTCAGGAACTCGCGCACGAGCCTGTGCGCGCGCACCGCTTCGGGATGTTCCGGAACCGACACTTGCGTCACACGCGTCAACAGCTCGAGCAGAAACACACGCAATCCGTCCCGCTCGCGCTGGATCTCGAGATCGAACGAGCGGTGCCGCGCGTCGTGATCGCGCGCGACGGCCTCCAGAAACTCGTAGTACTCGCGGCACGTCGCGTTGAAATCCGCTCCGCCGCCGTAGAACAGGTCAATCCCTCGATCCGTCATGCCTCGGTGCTCCTTTGGGTGGCGGCATTGTCTCGCGGTTGGTGGGACATGAAGCGGGGGAGGAGAAGACTGGCCGCAGATTTGCGCAGATTTCGCGGATCTGAAATCCGATCATTCGGTGGTACATTCCAGACAGTTCGCTTCGAGGCCCCGCACATGACCCAGGACGAGTTCGACCGCAAGCTGGAGTTCCTGCTGCAATCGGCGGCCAAGTTCGCCGCCGACCATGAGATCAACATGCAGTGGCACGCCGAGTTCAGTGCCAGGATGGACCAACTGCACGGCGAGCTGATTGTGCTTCGGGACGCGTGCAACGCCGCGCTCGACAACACCACGCAACTAGGCGAGCTCATGACGCGTACGTTCGAAGCGATTGACAGGCGCCAGGACAGGACAGATCGGGAACTCGACAAGCTGGCAAAGATCGTCTTCGGCCACGTCAGCGACCCGCACGCCCACGACCCCGCTCAAGCCTGATCCGCTGATTGAGCTCAAGCGCACTGATGGTACCTCCTCAACGAGTGTTCGATCAGGCCGCGGATCGTTTCGATCTGCGCAAATCTGCGTTCATCTGCGGCCTGTTCGAACGTTCCGCTACAGCCCGATCTCGTCCGCGACCGGTATCAGCGCCTCGATCAGAAACCCGACGTGCTCGGCGAGCGGCCGGCCGATCACCTCCGCGCCGCCATACACGTACGACCGATCCACCGACCGCGCGAACGCCTTGTCCTTCAGCTTCTTCACGACCGACTCCACCGGCAGGTCCGCGAGCTTCTTCGTCGGTCGCACCTTCACGCACGCGCCGATAAACCCGACCAGCTCGTCGCACGCGTAGATCGCCTTCTTGAGCGGCGTGTCGCGCGCGATGTTCATGTAGTCGGCGTGCGACGCGATCGCCTCGACGATCTCCTCTGGGTAGCCGCGCTCGCGCAGGATCGGACAGCCGAGGTGCAGATGCGTCTCCTCGGTCGGATGGCGCTCATAATCGAAGTCGTGCAGCAGACCCACGATCCCCCAGCGCTCGATCTCGGCCGGGTCGGTGACGCCATACCAGCCGGCGTAGGCGCGCATCGCGACCTCGACGGCGCGCGCATGTTTGCGCAGCAACGCGTCGGATTCGGTGAACTCGAAGAGGAGGGCTTCGGCGTCGGCGCGGCTGGGTTGCGTGGTCATGGCGGTATGGTACCAACGAGTAGGAAAAACAGGCCGCGGATGAACACGGATCCGCGTTTATCTGCGGCCTGTCCGGTCCACGAACCGGAAATACAGCATCGTCCAGAACGCCGCCACGCCGTCGCGCCACCCGATCTTCTTGCCCTCCGCATACGTCCGACCGGCATAGCTGATCGGCACCTCGTAGATCCGGTAGCCCCCGCGCGCCACCTTCACCGTGATCTCGGGATCGAACCCGAACCGCTTCGATTTCAACGGCGTCACCTGAATGATCTCGCGCCGGAAGACCTTGTACCCGCACTCCACGTCCGACAGGTTCAAGTCGGTCAGCATGTTCGACACGAGCGTCAGGAACCTGTTTCCGACCGAGTGCCAGAAGTAGAGCACACGGTGCGCGCCACCCCCGGCAAAGCGCGAACCGTACACGACGTCGGCCTTGCCTTCCACGATCGGCGCAATCAGTGCCGGGTACTCGGCCGGGTCGTACTCCAGGTCGGCATCCTGCACGATCACGATGTCGCCGGTTGCGTACCTGAACCCTGTCGCAAGCGCGGCGCCCTTCCCCGCATTCTTTGGCTGCAGGATGACGCGCGTGCGATCGTCCTGCGTCAGGGCGTCGAGCAACTCGCGGGTGCCGTCGGTCGACCCGTCGTCAACGATGATCAGCTCGAGATCCAACCCCGTGCGGCGAACGCGATCGATCACCTCCGGAAGGGTGGCGCGCTCGTTGTACACGGGAACGACGATCGTCAGCAGGGGCATTGTGCGCATCGTACAGGAAAACTCGCCGCAGATTTTCGCAGATCAACACAAATCTGCGGTAATCTGCGGCCCGGATCGACTCACCATGTCACGGATACTCGACCGCCTCCCACCGTACGTGCTGCCTGCGATCGTGTTTGTTGCCGCCGCCGCGGCGGTGTTCCTGCGCCACCGAGACGTGTTTCTCGTGCCGCAGTTTTACGCCGAGGACGGAACGCTGTGGTTCGCGCGCGCCCACAACATCGGTGCGTGGCGCGCGGTGTTCATGCCGGACTCGGGCTACTTTCAGATCGTCTCCACGCTGACGGCCGCGCTGTCGACGGCCGTGTCGCTCAGGTACGCGCCGCTCGTCTTCTCGCTGGTGGCGGCAGCGATCGAGACGCTCCCGGCGGTGTATCTCGCGTCGCGCCGTGCCGCCAGGCTCATTCCGGACACGTCGGTTCGACTGCTGCTCGTCGCGCTCTATGTCGCGCTGCCAAACACGTGGACAAACTGCGCGGTCGTCACGTACAGCCACTGGCGGCTCGCGCTCGTCGCGTTCCTCGTGATGCTCACGCCGCCGGAGAGCACGCGCGAAGCCGTGTTCGATACGGCGATCGTACTGCTTGCAGGTCTCGGCGGCCCGCTGATGCTGCTGCTCGCGCCGGTGGCGTTGCTGCATTTCTTTCTGAAGCCCGACGAGCGTTCGTGGAGGTTCACCGGTCTGGTCCTTGCAACCGCCTGCGATCCAGACCGCGTGTCTCGTGGTGAGCGGAGCGACGCGCAGCGCGGCGCCGCTCGGCGCGAGCGTAACGGCGTTCTTTGGGATCCTGTCGAACCAGGTCGTGCTCGGCGTGCTGCTCGGGCAGGCGGAGTACAGCCGGCTCGTCGAGGCGTGGCCGGGCGTGGCGGCCGCGCCGACCGTGATCCTGATTGGGTTGGCCGGAATCGCGGTTCTCGGATATGCGGTCGGCGCGTGACCGTACGCGCTGCGGCTGTTCGTGGGCTATGCGACGATCGTGTTTGCGGCGACGTTATTCTCGGCGAGTGTTTCAGGCACGAGCCAGTGGGAGGCCCTCACGCACCCGGGCGCGGGGACGCGGTATTTCCTGTTCGCGATGCTCGCGTTCGTGGCGGCGATGGTGTGGATGGCGGGGCAGAGTTGGCTACCTGCACGGGTTGCAGGTGTGGCTCTGCTCGCCGTAATGGTCGCGTTCGGGATACTCCACGACTGGAAGCATCCGCGGCTCGCGGACTACGACTACCAGAAGTACGTCGAGGAGTACGACAACGCGCCGGTTGGTACGAGCGTCGAGATACCGATCAATCCGCCTGGCTGGAAGATTGTGCTTGTGAAGCGGTAAGGACCTTGCCGCAGATGAACGCGGATTTGCACAAATCTAGCGGAGCTTTCTTCGCACCTCGAAAAGCGCATGTCCGGTCGCCACCGTTCCGTCGCCCCGTGTCACGGTGACATCCCTCGATCCGTACGGCGCCTTGCCCGTGATCTTGACGCTGACCGTGATCTCGCGGGACGACACGATCGTCACCGACCGAACCTTGATCCCATCGCCAAGCGAGACAGATGAACCCGCTTCGAATCGGCTCCCCTTGACCGTAACGTCGAGTTTTGCGCGCCGATACGAGAACGACGGACTACAGAATGCCACGGAGAACTCGGGAGCCTCCAAGCTCGGTTTGACAACGAACGCGGAACCACGCGATCTAGCGCCAAATCCAGTCGCGGGGAAATCCGGCGATTCCGAGATGCCGCACGCGTAGACACCCCCAAATACGTCCGCCGCGACACCCAGCCCCGAATCCGACCCGGTGGTCCCAAGAAACGAACCGTACGCGAGAGCCCCGCCATCGGAACTCACGCCGGCAACGAATCCATCAGTGCCGCCACCGTCCAATACCCCATCGGCGGCGCCTTCGGTGACCGGAAAGTCGGTTGCATACGTGACCCCGACACACCAGGCACGCCCTTGTGCATCCACCACCATTGACTGAAGTCTCGTATCGGTCCAACCACTCAGGAGCGTTGCATATACGACGCGCGGTTCGTCGAGCGACAGCTTCACGACATAGGCGCATCCGTAGGAGTTGCGATCGGGAAAGCGCTCTTGAAAGGCGCCCGGCGTCGTCGGGAAATCGCGTGCGAGTGTCGTTCCTGCGACATAAACGAAGCCCGACGTGTCCAGCGCAACGGAGAGCGCCGACTCACCGCTTGTGCCGCCAAACGGTGTCGAGAACAGGAGCGTCGACCCGTTCGCCGATATCCGAGCAACAAAACTGTCCTGGTCGTCTGGAACCGGTTGCCGGATAGGATGAACCGTTGGGAATGCGTTACCGTACGTCGAGCCCGCCAGATATACGGACCCGTCGCCTCCCAGCGCCAGCCCAAATCCGTAGGTATAGCCGGTCCCGCCAAACATGGTCGAGAAAACGAGTGCCCCGCCGTCCGGCCGCAGTTTGGTCACAAAGGCCTTTGTCTCCGCGTCGATTGACGAATCGAGTGCCCCCGGAGTCGTTGGGAATCCGAATGGTGACGTTGTGCCTGCAACGTATGCGCTCCCGGACGAATCGACCCGAATCGCCCGTCCCTGGTCGCTTCCCGCGAATTCGGCCAGGACGGTCGAGTAGACGAGATTGCTCCCGTCCGCGGAGAGTTTGGTGACAAAGACATTCGTCTTCTGAGTGTCCGCCGTGTATGTCCGTCGATACGCCCCCGGCGTCGTCGGATAATCCGGCGAGTCGGTCGCACCAGTCACATAGACGGCGCCGTGCCCGTCGACCGCTATCGCGTAGGGCCTGTCAATTCCGCTGCCGCCGAGATATGTCGAAAAGATGATCGAGCGCCCTTCGGGGCTGAGCTTCGTAACGAAGATGTCGTCGCCGCCCAGCGGTTCGCGGGACCACGCGTTGTCGGAAACGGGAAATCCGGAATGGCTGACCTCGCCGGTGACGAATACATTGCCGTCGTCGTCGACGGCCATCGCGTTGGCCTGCTCGACCGAGTTCTGTGAACCCGTTCCGAGATACACGGAATAATCAAACCCCGTCGCCGGGCCCTGCAACCGGACACGGCCCGGCAACGCAGCCATCGCCGGCGTGAACGCGGGTAATGCCACAAAAACAAATACGGCCAGCGTCGCGATGACTCTTGATGAACGCTTCCGAACCGTGCGTGCCCGAGGCATGTCGTCACGGTACTATCATTCCAGCCGCAGATGAACGCAAATTTGCGCAGATCTGCGTTTATTCGCGGCCTGTCCTTATCCCAAAGCGAGACACGAGCGCGCGCATCGCGGCGACGTCCGTGCCTGCGTACGCGACATAGCCGTCGGGTCTGACCAGATACATCGCGTCGCGCTCGAGCCCCGCCGCCTCGGTCGCCTTGCTCCACGGAAACTCGTGCAGTGGGATCCCAACGTCATCCGGCGGCGCCTCGCCGTAGACGTGCACCTGCCAGTCGAGCGACTCCAGCGGACGGAAGTTGTCGACACCGTCGCCGCCCGCCCACGGCAACCGGTCGCCGCCCTTGACGTCGCCCGCCTCGCCCACGCTCAGCGCACTCTCGTGATAGTTGATCCGCGTCTGCGACACCGTGCGGAACAGCAGCGTCTTCACCCAATCGAACCCCATCAGGAACGGCCACACGTGCGGGACCAGGTCGCGGAAGACGTGACTGCCGATGCCATCGCCCGCGACCAGCTTGAATGCCTGGTCGGTCGTCTTCACCAGCACGCGCGCGAACGCGAGACGCTCGGGCTCGTAGGTGTCCAGGATCGTGGCGTCTGCCCGTCCTGACAGCGCCGCCGCGAGCTTCCACCCCAGGTTGAACGCGTCTCCAATACCGGTATTCATCCCCTGGCCGCCCGCCGGGCTGTGGATATGCCCGGCGTCGCCCGCGATGAAGACGCGTCCGAACCGGAAGCTGTCCGCCACGCGATGGTGCGACATGTATCGCGAGAACCAGTGCACCTTGGTCACGTGAATGTCGATCAATTTCTCGATGTACGGACGGACGTCGTCAAAGGTGAGTGGCTCGACCGCTTCCAGCGCTTCGGGCACGATGCCGATCAACCGGTGGTTCCCCGTCGAACGAATCGGAAACACGATCTGGAACCCGTCGTCGCCAAGACACGCGTTCAGGTCGTCGTTGTCGACGGCGTCGCCGGTGGCCTCGACGTCGGTCACGTAGAAGACCTGGTCATACGTTCCGCCTTCGAACTCGAGCCCCAGGCCGCGCCGCACCGTGCTGCCCGCACCGTCGCATCCGCACAGGTACGCAAGCTCGACCGTCTCGTCGGTATCGCCCTTGCGCAGCGTTGCGCGCACGTGTTCACCCTCATCGTCGAACGATACGAGCTCGGTTCCCCACTCGACGTGCACTCCGGCGTTGGCGAGCTCGGCGACCAGCAGGCGTTCGTGATCGTCCTGGGGGAAGCTCAGGACGAAGGGGTACGGGCTGACGGTTCCGCCAAAGTCGCCGAAGTCGATGCGGGCGACTTCACGCGCGCCTTCGCGCAGGTGGATGCGGTTCATCTTGATGCCGAGACGCACGACCTGATCGGCGAACCCGAGCTGGCGGTAGAACTCGAGCGTGCGCGCGTGCACGGCCATCGCGCGCGAGGCTTCTCCTGGGCCGTCGTTACGCTCGATGATCCGCGGTTTCACGCCGTGCCGCGCGAGCGACAACGCCAGGACAAGCCCCGTAGGCCCGGCTCCAACAATCAGCACTTGTTTTTGGCCGCAAATCAACGCAGATTGAAGCGAATCTGCGTTCATTTGCGTTCATCTGCGGCTGGTTTTGCCGGCCAGGCCACGCACGCGGTCTTTCCGTTGACGAACAGCATGCAGTCACCGAATGCAAACACGCCGCGGCGCCCGCGCTCGGCGAGGGTCTTGGCCATCGCCTTGAACTCTGCACTCGCCGGATCGATCGTCACGTCGGCCTTGGGCGGCGCGTCTGCCTTTGCACGCGTCAGCACCTGCACGTCGATCCACCGCCCGTCGCGCCGCACGAATGTCACATCGCCCGCATACGCGATGTCCCTCGCCTCGACGCCCCGCATCCGGTCATCCAGGTACCCCTGCCGCGAGTTCGAGAACGTGACGTTGCGCTGCCGGTTCAGGTTGACCGCCTGCGCCACACCTCCACCGCCAAATCGAACACCCTGCGCCCGGTTTCGCAGCTGATTGTCGACGGCAACCGCCAGCCGGTCTTCGCTCGAAAGATCCGCAGCCGGATCGACGAGAAACGACGTGTACTCCGCCACGATTCCAAACGTGACCGCGAGGTGCGCGATCTCTCGCGACGCCTCGTGCCTTTCGGACGAGAACCCGGCCTCGCCGGGCGCCACGAGCGCCACCGATTGCACGAGGTCCGCGATACGGCGCCCCGCCCACAACCGGGCGACGAACGCATTCCGTGACGACGCTCGCTCGGGCTCGAGCAGCAGCGAGAACCGGCGGGATTCTCCCTTGAGCTCGCACGCGACCGAGACCTGGATCGGGTCCGACCCGTAATACCGGCCCGTCACGACGAAGCGATCGCCCGCGCGCACTGCCGGCAACCGCGCCGGCTGGATCGAATCGATGAGCCCGCTGCCCCCGGCAGCCTCGACGCGCACGTCGCGCAGCGAATCGTCGCTCAGCTGATTGAACACGTCGCCGATCTTTGCAGTGACGTCTTCGTCGGGGAGCACGAACGTCGTCGAACCGTCGGCGTCGGCCGCGATCGCCGTCAACAATGGCGCATTGACGTCGAAACCGATCCCGACCGTGTGGATGCGCCGGTGAAAGGAGTTCGCGCTGCGGGCATTCGCGCGGATCGCCGGCTCGGACGTCTCGCCCTCCGTGGGCTGGCCGTCGGTCAGGAACAGAACGCTCGGCGTCGCGCCGTCGATCGGCGCCGACCGGAGCGCCGTCAGCAGTCCCTCCTGCAGGTTCGTCCCGCCGTCGGACTGCAGGTTGGCGATGTAGGCTTCGGCGCGCGCGAGCGATTCGGCGTTTCTCGCAACCGGGCCGCGCGCGAACGCCGCGACCTGGCTCGAGTAGTCGACGATGTTGAACGCTTCGCCGTCGCGCATGCTCGCGATTGCCGACCGCATCGCGGTCTTCGCCTGATCGAGCTTCTCGCCGCGCATGCTTCCCGAACGGTCGACCACGAACGTGACGTCGCGCGGCTTGTGCGAAACGCCGGACGACTCGGGCGCGGCGCCGACCATCGCGAAATATCCGCCGCCGCCCTCGGCGTCCGGGAACGCAAAGAACGTGGCCGCGAGCTGGTCGCTCTTCAGCAGAAACGACAATCGAACGGGTCCGGTCGCCTGCGGCATCTCGACGTCGAGCGAGGTCGGCGAGATTCGCGTGGGCTGAACGGCCTGCAGCGGGGCGTACGCGGTTGCGACGGGCGTGGCGGATTCGATTCGAACGGCGACCTTCCATGTCGTGTCGGCCAGGTCGGGCGACTCGCTGCGCGGGAAGAGATAGTCGACGCGGTCGGGTCGGCTCGCAAGCGGGTGCTCGAGCGTCAGGCTGAGCGTCGCGCTCGCGTGTTCCGCGAGGTGGATGGGCGATGTGCGCACGAGGTCTTCGCCGCCGAATTCGTATGGCGCGACGTCGTGTACGCGGTTCGCAACTGCTGTCAGGAGCGTCGCCGCATCGGCTTTGCGATACGGCTTTGTGGTGACTACCGAGTTCGAGTCTTCGAGCACGCACTGGCGCACCTTTGCGCCGCGCGGGACTGGGATGACGCACTCGGCATTCGTCGCGGCCGATGCGGTGTTCGACAGCTCCACGCGGACCTCGGTCGTTGCGCGAGCCTGCGCGGCATCGTTGTGCACGACGGCGTCGACGTCGATCTTCACGACTTTGAGCGTCGGGGGTTCAGCGGGTTTTGTCGCAAGCGGGAAGGCGCGAATCTGGGGGATGACGATGTGCGCGGCGATGAATGCCGTCTCGGGCGCCGGTGTGACGCTCGCGGCCGTCGCGATCACCATCGCAAGGAGGGTCGTTGCGACCGATACGGTTCGTTTCATGGGTACCTCTCGATCCGGCCGCAAATTCGCGGCCTTCTTCATCTGACGAACCTCATGTTCGTCTCGACCCCCACCACAGCCCAGTTGTCACCATCATTTCGCAGGAAGAACTTCAGCAGGCCGTTGCGCTGCTCGCGGCTCGTCTCTACGTCGTAGCTCACCGCGTGCACCACCACGCCTCCATAGTCAACGTCGTCGACGCCCGTGCGTTCCAACACTGTGACGTACCCGTCGCCGATCAGCGACTCGCGGAACGACTTCAGCTTGTCCTCGCCCTCGTCGTTCGCGATCAGCCGAGTGATCGTCGCATAGTCCTCGTTCTGGAACGCATACACGAACCGCCGCGCAAGCGCGTCCGCCCCGTCGTCCGTCGCCGCATACGGAGGCTCGGTCACCGCACGCCTCACGTCGGTCTGCACATCGGCCAACAGCCACCGCCCCGAAAACCCGACGTCCGAATACGTGCACACGATCGTGGCGTGCCCGAACAGGCATTCGGCCTCGCACGTCACCGTCGCCGCGCGCCCGAGCCGCGGATCGCGAGCGATCGTCGCGTCCGACATCTTCGTCTCGAGGATCTTCCCGAGCTTTGTCACATCCGAAATCCGCGCCACGAAATCGACCCACTTCTCCTGCCGCATCGTCGCGGCGGCGCCTTCGTACAGCTGGCCCAGCTTCCGATCCTTGAGCTGCGTGATCGTCGTCTCGGCCGCTCGCGTCGCGGCCTGCCGCGACGGCCGCAGCACCGTGAAGTACATGCCGACCGCCCCGAGCAGCAGCACGCCGAGAGCGAACCCGACGATCATCACGGCCGGACCGAGCCGGCGCGGCGCGGCCTGGTCGAGATCCGAGAACATCGCGGGCCCGTGCGCCTCGGGCGGCGCGGCCGCCACCGTCTGTTCGCCGATGACCGTCGAACGCCTTCGAACA
>JBGAKX010000120.1:0-13910 GCA_044224215.1 Blastocatellia bacterium | reverse complement strand
AAGCAGTCTCAGAGCAAGTCGCGTTACCTGATCCTGAGAATCTAAGATACGCAGAACATCGAGATGCATACTAATACCGAGATCGAGCACGTCGAAGGCGACAACCACCTCGAGCGGGTCACGTGGTTCGACTCGGCACGCAGTGTCGAGACGACAGTCGATGTCCGGCACGTGTTTCTGATGACGGGTGCAAGCCCCAACACGACGTGGCTCGACGGGTGCCTCGTGCTCGACGAAAAGGGATTCGTGAAGACGGGCACCGACCTGAGCGATGAGGAGCTCGGCGCGACCGTGTGGCCGATGGAGCGGACGCCGTTCCATTTCGAAACGAGTCTGCCTGGTGTGTTCGCGGTCGGCGACGTCCGTGCGGGAAGCACCAAGCGTGTCGCCGCGGCGGTCGGGGAGGGTTCGGCCTGCGTGCAGCTCGTGCACAAGGTGCTCGCCGAGTATCACATCTGAAACGAGCGCCGTGCGGTTCGATCTCGAGCTTATTGATTTCCCGCATGGGACGCCGCGGACGGGCCGAGACCGGCCAGCTTCAGACGATCGACGTCGATGACGATGAACTCGCCGTAGTCGGGCGAGCCCGTCGACGGCACGATCTTTGACGCGATGCGCGCCGAAGGGGGATTCGTCGACGAGATCCCGAAATCGCTGTCGTTGGCGAGCACAACGCGGCGGCCGCCATCGGCAATCGCAATGCCCTCAACCTTGTCGTGCGCGAACACCCGGCCCGACGAATCGACGGCGAGCAGCACGGCGTCCAGATCGAGCCAGAGCCGCTTGGCAACCGGCTGGATTCCAAGGCCGGCCAGCGTCGCGCGCGCCTCCTCGGTCGTCTGACCCCTGGTGAGCTTTTCGAGCGTCGCCTCCTGAACGGCTCCGCCCTTCATCGCTTCCGGACGTCGCGACGAAAGCAGATCGGTCGCGCCGTCGAGATCGATCTCGAAGATTCCTTTCAGTCTGGATCCGGCTCCGGGGAACTTGATGTCCTGCTCCACCACGAGGAACTTCCTGTCGGTGACCGCGGTCATGTCGCTCGTCATCGTCGAGAGCACGCCGGGATCCTCGAGCAGGTAGATGTACTGATGCGTCTCGCCTGTTGCGGGCGCATACGTGAGGAGCCTGAGCACGGCCGAACTCTTCGCGTCCGACACGGAGATGCCGTTGGCGAGCGCCGATTGGGTGAGCACCACGAGCGTGCATCCGTCGAGCGTGACGGCGAGCGATTCGAATCCCCGGTTCGGGATCCGATACGCGAATTCGGCCGGAAGCACGTGGCCGAGGGCGTTGGGCCCAAACGGAGTGACGCGTTCGATGAGCCGACCGTTCGCGGCGAAGTGAATGAGTGACGGTGCGTACTCCTCCGAGACCCAGAACGTGCCGTCGGCGAGCGCGACGAGGCCCTCCGGGTCCACGCCGTCCGTGCGCGCGGCTATCGGCCTGGCGAACCCGTCGAACGCGGTTTCACCCGTGTTCCCGGCGCCGAGCGGTGGCACGAGGCCGCTGAGCGGTGCACCCGATGCATCGCGAAGCGTGATCGACTCGAGCATCTCCGCACGCCCGTTTCGTAACCGAAACCGTCCGATCGCGGGATGGTAGTCGACGACCGGGAATACCTTTGCGTTGGAAACGGGGCCGTCGACATTCGGCCCACGGTCGCTGAGCCCGTAGTATTCGTCGCGCCTGCCGGGAACGGGCGCGATCGCCGATCCGAAGCCGTCGCCGCTGATCGTGATGCCGTGCGGCGTGCCCAGCACCGTCGCACGGAGCCGGTAGGTGTGAATTGCCGATCCCGCGGCGGTCCGCGCTTGTGCGGAGGACAGATACGGCATGGACAGGAGCAGCGCCGCAACAACCGTCAGAACCACTGCGCGCACTCGATACGACCTCACCTTTTTTCACCCTTTCGAACGCCGGGCCTCCGACGCCTCGAGCATTGTAGCCATATCAATCCCGGGTTGCTCCCGTGTTTCGGCATCCTTCGAGTTCTCTTCGTACGCAGTTGCGCCGCAGGCAACACGCAGTCAACATGAGTGTGGAAGGATACAGGTATGACCGTTCCCTCCGACATCGAGGGTTTGGTCCGCGAGCTCACCGGACTCCGCGAAGCGATGCTCACGCTGGAGACCGAGGCGGCGGACCAGATTGCTGAAGCGCATCCGGCCTACACGGAGAGCGCGAGAAACCTCGTACACTACCTTGCACTCCGGCGGCGCGACATTCGCGAGCTTCAGACGAGGCTCGCCGAGCTCGGGCTGTCGTCGCTGGGGCGTGCCGAAGCGCACGTCCTGCAGAACGTCGAAGGCGTGCTGAGGCTCGTGCGGGCGTACGCCGGGATGCCTCCGCCTGCGCCGCTCCCGCATCCGCCCGCGACCATGCACGAGGGCCGCGCGCTGCTCGACCAGCACACGCGCGACCTGCTCGGCGCACCGCCGGCCGGCCGGCGGGTGCGGATCATGGTCACGTTTTCAACCGAGGCCGCGTACGACCGCGCACTCGTGCGTTCTCTGCTCGATGCGGGGATGGACTGTGCGCGCATCAATTGTGCGCACGACGACCCCGACGTCTGGTCGAGGATGATCGAGAACCTGCGCATTGCGGAACAGGACGCCGGTTGGTCATGCCCGGTCGCCATGGATGTGGCAGGTCCAAAGCTTCGCACCGGACCGGTAGGGCAGGGCGCCGAAGTGGTGCGGGTCGGACCGGCGCGCGACGACTACGGACACGTGATCGAGCCCGCAAGCGTGTGGCTCTCGGCCGGGGGACGCGGAGGCTTGACACCGTCCAACGCGACGGCAGCGCTTCCGGTCGCGGCGGACTGGCTCGTGTCCGTGCGGCCCGGCGACGACATCAGCTTTGTCGACACGCGCGGCGCGAAGCGGACGATGACGGTCACGTCGACGTCTGAGGGAGGGGCGTGGGCCGAGACGCAACGCACGGCGTACATCGGAAGCGGAACCGTGCTCGTTCACGAGGGTCGCGAGACGTCCGTCGGCCGGCTTGCGGCGCGCGAGCACCGGATCGCGCTGTGCGTGGGCGACCATCTCGTGCTCACGCGCGAACCGGCCCCGGGAACGCCCGCCGTTCTCGCCGAGGACGGCACGGTGGTCGTTCCGGCACAGATCTCGTGCACGCTGCCGGAGGTTTTTGACCGCATCCGGCCGGGCGACCGCGTGTATCTCGACGACGGGCGGATCGGCGGCGTGGTTCGACACGCGGACGCGGATTCGATCCGCGTTGACGTCACGCGCGCGCGGCCACAGGGCGAGCGGCTTGGCGGAGACAAGGGAATCAACCTGCCCGACACCGACCTGCGGATGCCCGCGCTGACGGACAAGGACTGCGAGGATCTCGAGTACATCGCCCGGTCGGCGGACATCGTCAACTACTCGTTCGTGCACGAACCGTCGGACATCGACGACCTCGAGCGACGCCTTGCCGAGCTCGGCGCGCATGACCTCGGGGTCGTGCTGAAGATCGAGACGGTGCAGGGATTCCGGAACCTCCCGAACCTGCTGCTGGCGGCGATGCGCGCCCCGCGGCGGGGCATCATGATCGCCCGTGGCGACCTGGCCGTCGAATGCGGGTTCGAACGCCTGGCCGAGGTGCAGGAGGAGATCCTGTGGTTGTCGGAGGCGGCGCACATCCCGGTGATCTGGGCGACGCAGGTGCTCGAGCAGCTGGCCAAGTCAGGCGCGCCGTCGCGCGCCGAGATCACCGATGCGGCGATGAGCAACCGGGCGGAGTGCGTGATGTTGAACAAGGGGCCGCACATCGTGCTGGCCGTGCAGGTCCTCGACAACATCCTGCGGCGCATGGCCGCGCACCAGAGCAAGAAGAGCGCGATGCTCAGGCCGCTCGACATAGCGCGAAGCCAGCGGCGCTGACGTCGTTGCCGCGAACGCTGGCTGACGTGGCTGTCCCGAGGTGATGCGTCACGCGGGCTCTCCTGTGCCGGCACAACGCGCGGATCGTTTCGGCTGGCGCTCGATGGTATTCTGGGCCCGGCCCTCGAACCGACGAGTAATCAAAGGCGTATATGCGGGAGTGCTCGGCGTGACTCGACCGGCGCCGAACAATTGGAGGCGACATGGCGATCTACTGCCCCGGATGTGCGACGCCGGCGACCGACGACGTCAAGTTCTGCAAGAAGTGCGGCGCGAACCTGCGCGGCGTCGTCGAAGCCCTCCAGTCCCGAAGCCCCGACGAACGGTTCGACTGGAGCAAGACGTGGGTGGCCGGAATGCTCCTGACCGAGGACGAGCGGGCGCGGCGACGCGCGGCGATGGAGATTCCCGGCCGGCCCGAGGACCTTGTCGCCAACGAGCTCAAGCACGTCGCCGACCGCCAGAAGGAGATCAAGAACGGGATCATCACAACATTCGCGGGCATCGGCATCACCGTGTTCCTGCAGATCTTCATGGGAACGATCGCAGCAGCGCAGAAGGACCCCGAGGCAGCGATGATCCTCAACAGCATCTGGATCTCCGGCGTCATCCCATTTCTCATCGGCATCGGAATGCTCGTGAACGCGCTCGTCGTGAGCAGGCACTTCGCCCGGCAACGCCAGAACATCCTGCGATCGGTTCTGGGGTCCAGCGTACCGGATGTCAACGAGCCCGGTCAGACGACGGGCGAGCTCCGGGCGCTCGATGCGCCGCCTGTTCCTGTCCCGAGCGTTACCGAGCATACGACGCACCATCTGCCCGAGGCGGAGCAGGCCGTTCGCGGAAAGATGCAGAGGGAATAGGGTCGGGCATTATTGAAGGAGGTTGCTATGAGCAGCGACGTGAACACGAAGACCGACGCGACACAAGGAGTCGAACCGGTCGACATGAAGCTCGAAGTCGTGATGATCGGCGTCTCTGACGTCGACCGCGCGAAGGCGTTCTACCAGAACCTCGGTTGGCGGCTCGACGCCGACTTCGCGGTGGGCGACGATTGGCGTGCGCTGCAGCTGACGCCGCACAACTCGGAAGCCTCGATCATCTTTGGCAAGGGGGTCACGTCGAGCAGGCCCGGCTCGGCAGACGGCCTGGTCCTCGCAGTGGACGACGTCGACGCCGCCCGCGCCGACCTGGTCGCCCGCGGCGTCGACGTGAGCGAGGTGTTCCATTTCGCCGCGGGTCCATTCAACAACTCCGTGGAGAACCCACGGGTCGCGGGGCGTGACCCGCAAGGCCGCTCCTACTTCTCTTTTGCCTCGTTCGAGGATCCGGACGGGAACGGCTGGCTGCTCCAGGAGATTCAGGCGCGGCTCCCCGGCCGCGAGTGGGAGTCGAAGGGAGCGCGAACTGCGGACGTCGCAACCCTCGCGGAGCTCCTGCACGAGACGGAGCAGCATCACGGCAACTACGAGAAGACGCACGGCAAGCACGACTGGTGGCACTGGTATGCGCCCTATCTCGGTGCGCGCCAGAACGGCGCCAGCCCGGAGGACGCCGCAGCCGCTGCCGACCGGTACATGGAGGAGGTCGGGCACGTTCCTCCGCGATGACGCGATGCTGTTGAGTCCTGCAACGTTCACACGCCTATGACGATCAACGTCCCCCACCGCCTGATGCAAGGGCTTCTGTATCCAGCGGCCCTCGGCGCCGGCATCGCGGCATTTCTTTACAGGATACTTGGCACGCAGACAGCGTCAGTCGCGCTGCACGATGTGCGCAACGGATTTGCCGTCCTCCTGGCTGGGTACTACAGCATCGCGTTTCTCGCGAATGAGTACGCCGCGAACAGGTACCGGTGGCGGCACTTCTATGTCGATCTCGCCGAGGTCATTCTCATCACATACACGTTTGGCGCACTTGGACTGTTCGACCTCACCGGTCCGTCTGAACCCCTCCAGGGCGTCTACGTCTGCCTCATTGTTCTGCCGCTTCTTCATCTGGCCCGTCACGGCCACATAAGTCCCCGTCTGACGGTTCTCCTAATGGCTCGTCTCGTCATAGCCGGAGTGGGTGCTGCCGCCGGGTACCGCTCGGATGCCTTCAACGCAGTCGCGTGCGTTCTGCTCCTGGTGTTGACAGCGTGGTACTTCCGCACCAGGTTTTCGCAGTTTGTCTAGGCGTGGCGGCTCTGGGACGTGTCCAAGCGAATCCGTCTCGACGATCGTGGAGTGTCAGGCGACGTTCTCCAGGTTCAATACAGCAGCCGTCTCGGCACGGATTCGCCTGCAAAGCTCCGCATCATCCGCGATGGATTGACCGTACGACGGGATCACCTGCTTCAACTTCGCGAGCCAGCCATCATTCGTGAGCCGATCGGCGAAGCAGCGCTGGATGACGTCCAGCATGATCGAAGCCGCCGTTGACGCGCCCGGGGACGCTCCGAGCATCGCGACGATGGAGCCGTCCGCCGCGGAGACGAGTTCGGTTCCGAACTGGAGTATGCCGCCGTGTGTCGCATCCTTCTTGATGATCTGCACGCGCTGGCCTGCCACCTCGAGCCTCCAGTCGCCTTCCTTTGCGTTGGGAAAGAACTCGCGGAGCAAGGCAAATCGCTCTTCCGGCGTCTCAAGAACCTGACCGATAAGGTATTCAGTCAGAGCCATATTGTCGCGACCCACAGCCAGCATCGGCAGCAGATTCTCGGGATCTATGGATCCGAACAGATCCAGGTAGGAACCGTGCTTGAGGAATTTTGTCGAGAAGCCGGCGTACGGGCCGAAGAGCAGCGATACCTGTCCGTCGACGTGTCGCGTATCCAGATGGGGAACCGACATCGGGGGCGACCCCACCGAAGCCTTTCCGTAGACCTTTGCATGGTGCCGGGACGTGACCAACGGATCGTCACATCTGAGCCAGATTCCACTTACGGGGAATCCCGCATATCCCCGGCCTTCGGGAATTCCGGACTTCTGCAGCAGAGGCAACGCTCCGCCACCGGCCCCGAGGAACACGAACCTGGCGTGGACGTCCTTGTGCTCGCCCGTCGTCTCGTCCCTCACACGTACCGACCATCCTGACGCGTTCCGTTCGAGATGTTGCACTCGGCTGAAGAAATGGATCGCGAACCCTTCCTTTTCCTTCAACGCTTCGAGTAGCAGGTGCGTGAGCGAGCCGTAGTCGACGTCGGCCCCCGTCACCATTCGTGTGACTGCAAGCTCCTCATTGGGATCGCGACCCTCCATGACGAGCGGTATCCACTCCTCAATCTGCTTCTTGTCGACCGAGAACTCCATTCCGTGATAGCAGTGATGTGCCGAGAGCGCTTCGAATCGCTTCCTGAGAAAGGTGACGTCCGCCGCCCCACGCACAAAGCTCATGTGCGGCACCGCGTGGAGAAAATCCTGCGGGTTCCTGATCGCGCCCTGTGTTACGAGATAGGCCCAGAGCTGACGCGACAGATCGAACTCGGTGTTGACCACCAGGGCCTTGGAGATGTCGATACTGCCGTCGACGGCCTGGGGCGTGTAGTTGAGCTCGCAAAGCGCCGCATGGCCTGTACCGGCATTGTTCCAGGCATTCGAGCTCTCCTGCGCCTCGCGGCCAAGAACCTCGTGGATCTCTATCGTAAGACTCGGATCGAGTTCCTTGAGGAGAGTTGCCAGCGTGGCGCTCATGATTCCTGCGCCTACAAGAAGAATATCGAGCTGACTCGCGGGATCGGAAGTGCGTGTGTTCATGGCTTCATCGTTCCTTGAGATTTGGTCTGGACGAATGGACGTTGTTTACGTGACGGTTGCCGCGGCGTGCTGTCCGGTTGTTCGTTGTTGAACGGCCATAGCCGGCGCCGCATGTGAAATTCTGCCAATGACAGCAACGTGTCTAGGCCGGGTCTTGTGCCGTGGGTTCTCTGCGACCAAACCGCTGCGTTGCGGCGTGAACCACGAGTACCGAGAGGATACCGGCCAATCCACCGAGCAATACATTGACGACACGCGCAAGGCCGACGTACGTCGCGCCTCCCGCAAGCACCAGTGACAGTGTCATCAGTCCACATCGTGAGCTGAACGCCACGACGTAGTGTCGAAAGGTCACCAAGGTTAGCATCACCCCGAGAATCGCCAGGCTCGATCCAAGCATGGTGTGAGGAAGTAGGAAGCTGAGGACGGTTCCTGCCGGAACCCCGATGAACACACCGAGAGCCCGGTCGCGCACCTTGATACGCGACGACGCCACATTTCCCGTCACCACGCTTGCTGCCGACCAGATGACCCACTGGCCAAAATGAAGTCCACGCAATTCCACCAGAAGAGCGGCAAGTGCGACCCCAATGCCCACGGCAGCCATCGTCTCCATGTACTCGGTGACGGGAGGACCCTCATCATCGGTCTGAAATAGCCTCCAGCGACGACTCCGCTCGATGGGAGATTCACCGGTGCCGGGAGGTTGCGCGTGCTTGAATTCCCGCCATTGGTGGATGGCATTGAAGACAAGGACCGGCAGCATCGCCCCCGCCAGATAGGGGTAAAACGCGCGCGCAGCGGAACCAAATTCGTGCGGCGCCAGACCGTCAGCAAGTTCGCACGCCGTGTACACGGACGGAATAAACGTGAAATTGCCGAGCGATCGGAGTCTCTGTCCGCGCGCCGTGAGGAGAATGGTGCCCGCGCCGAACAGACCGCAACTGACGACGAAGAGCAGAGGGACCTGCAGGGTGAAGAACAGAAGGGAAAACCCGAGAGCGATCGCAATTCCATGCAGCGCGATCCCTTGCAGCGTCAACAGTGTACGCTCCGCTGCGATGTGGCTTGATATGGCGACAATGCCTGCCCTGAGCCACACGGCGTCGCCTGTCACGATGGCGAACGCAACGATTGGCGCGACTGAAAGTACCGCTCGGCCGCAGGACTGCCACTTGATCTCACTCACGACGGCGTGCGCGACGCGGACGAACGGATTGTCCGAAAGAATCGGAGATCGTTCACCGATTTCGGGCTGAGCCCCGCCCGTTGACTCGCCGAACCTTTCCACAGCGCTACTCGCGCATGTCAGGAGTGGCCAGCGCCTCCCTGTCTATCTCGGCCCCGTGCACCCACACTGCCGCGATCTGCCTTGTATTCGTAATGTCCGCAAGCGGGTCTGCCGACGTAACGACGAAGTCCGCGAACTTGCCGGGTTCGAGCGAGCCATACCTGCTGTCGATGCCCAGCAGTTCCGCCCCGTTCAGCGTGCCAATCCGGATCGCGTCCATGGGACTGATCCCGGCCTTGACCAACAACTCCATCTCGCGATGGTCATCGAGCCCGAATACGTGGCCTCCGTCGGTTCCGTGAGCTATCTTGATGCCGGCCTCCGCCAACCGGCCAGCGTTCTTCAACGCGACATCGACCTCTTTCTGGACCAGCGGGGCGTTCAGGCAGCAGCCGCCAGTATCACGAACGACGCTGGTCTGAGCGCGTTCCAGACCAGCCTTGGCCGTGATGTATTCGGCCGGAAATACCTTTTTCAAATCGGGGTGGTCGAGAAATGATGTGTCGCCTCCGCTGTACACGACGCCCTGACTGTGGCCGACGAGCGTGGTGATCTGGGTGACACCCGACTGACTGGCAAGCTCGATGAACTCGTCGTCTACGACCTCGTCATACACGCTGTGAGCGAGCACGTCGATCCCTCGACGCATGAGTTCCTTGGCGTCGGATTGATAGAACATGTGGCAGTAGGCCTTCAGCCCGTGTTTGTGGGCCTCGTCGATGATCGCCTCATAGATGTCGGGCGACATCTTCGTCAGCTTGCCGTGGTCGTCATCCAGCCAGATCTTGATCACGTGCGGCTTGCGATGCAGCTGACCACGAACCGCCTCGCGCCCTTCGTCGGGCGTTGTCGGCCGGTAGAGGTTGGGGCTGGTCTGCCAACCTCCAGGAGACGACGACCCGAAGCCCGCGAACATGACCTTGGCTCCCTCGGTGCGGCCCGCCTCCTGCTCGGCGAGGTATGCGTCCATCGAGAGCCCGTCAAGACCGAGTGAGAGGACGTGGGTCACACCAAAGAACAGTAGTCGCTTGGCGTTCTGCGCAATGGGGCCAGTGCGTGTGTCGAGGGGCGTGTCTTCCTTCCCACCCCCGTAATACAGGTGCCGGTGGGTATTGACGATGCCGGGAATGATCCACCGACCCGCATAATCGACGCGGCGGGCGTCAGCAACGGATTCGAAGCTTCCACGCGGGCCGATGCGGCGCACAACACCATCATCGATCTCGATGATCGCATCGGCGATTGGAGCGTCAGACTTCCCGTCGATGACGGTCGCGCCCTCGATGAAGACAATCATGGCTCGTGTCCTTTATGGGAGGCTTGGCGATGTCGGAGGTGTCGTAAGTCCCTGGCTCTCCGGGTTGAGGAGAAGGAACCGCTGTACCCGCTTGCCCGTGTCCACCTCGCCCGTATAGATGTTGCCGCGGGAATCCATCGCGAAGTGGTGGAGCCAGTGGAACTGACCCGCGTTGCGGCCAGGATGTCCGGCACTGCCGAGAATCTCGCCATCGGCGCGCCGCATGATCCAGATGACGTTGTTCGAACCGTCGGCGACGAACATGTACTTCTGCTCGGGATCGAGCGAGAAGATCATGTCCCAGACAGAACCGCATTGAGGGCGGATCGTATCGATATAGGGCCCAAGTGTCTCGGGCGCTACCAGGAACTCTTCAAGAAACGCTCCCTGCTTGGTGAACACCTGCAGGCGGTTGTTCGCTCGATCGCACACGTACACCTTCTCGTCGTGAGAGATTCGCACGCCGTGCACGGGGTTGCGGAATTGCTGGTCCGGGGGAGCCTTGGGGTCATACGGGCCCGTCGCACGATCGTCCGGCTTGTTGCCGTATGCGCCCCACAGCCTCTTGAATTCGCCGGTTTCCGAGTCGTACACCACGACGCGCTTGTTCAGATAGCCGTCGGCAATGTAGATCTCGCGTGCGGCGTAGTCGATATCGAAAGCAGCTGGTTGACCGAGGATGTCTGGACGGTTGCTGTCTGGCGGGTCATTCGATGGATGACCGATCTGCATGACAAACTCGCCCTTGGTCGTGAACTTGAGTACGTGCCGATCCTCCGTTCCGTTGCCGGCTATCCAGACGAATCCGTGCTTGTCGACAAAGATGCCGTCTTCCTTACTCGGCCAATCATACCCCTTGCCAGGTCCACCCCACGCTTGAATGACGTTGCCCTCGGTGTCGAACTCGATGACCGGTGGCGCCGGGAACGAAGAGCGCGCCCGCGGCGGGTCCAGCGAGGCGGCGATCTCGTCGGGAGTGTTCTTGTGCGGGCGCTGGGCGACCCAGATGTGGTCCTGAGTGTCCACGGCCACGCCCCCTACCTGGCTCATGATCCAGTTCTTGGGTAACTGTTTGGGCCAGAAGGGGTCCACCTGGTAGTGCGGCAGCGCCTCGGCAGGAGCCTTGTCGTCCGGCCGTCTCGTCGAGTCCTCTGTCATCGGGTTGCCTCGCTTTCGTTTCCGACCATCTTCGCTGGATCGACGATCCGGTCAAAGTCCTCGGCTGTTACCTTTCCGCTAGCGATCGCAGCCTCGCGCAGGGTCAGCCCCTTGTCGAGCGCCTCATGAGCGATATGTGCCGCGGCGTCGTACCCGATTTCGGGGCTCAACGCGGTCACAAGCATGAGCGAACGCGTCAGAAACTCGTGGATGCGGTCTCGGTTGAGCGTTGTACCGTCAACGCAGAATACCTTCAATTTTTCGCACGCATCACCAAGGATTCGCGCCGAGTGCAGGAAGTTGTTGATGATGATGGGCCGCATCGTGTTCAGCTCGAAGTTGCCCTGCGAGCCGGCGATTGCCACCGCGTTGTCTTCGCCGATGACCTGAATGCACACCATCACCATCGCTTCGCACTGGGTGGGATTGACCTTGCCGGGCATGATCGACGAACCAGGCTCGTTGGGAGGGAGAAGCAACTCGCCGAGTCCGCATCGGGGACCGGACGAGAGCCAGCGAAGGTCGTTTGCGATCTTCATGAGCGCCACGGCAAGGCCGCGCAGCGCTGCCATCGCGGCGACCATTCCGTCCAGCGAACCCAGCGCAGCGAACTTGTTGGGTGCCGAAACAAACGGCTCGCCCGTCAGCCGTGCAATTTCCGCGGCGATCTCCCTGCCAAATCCGGGTGGGGCGTTCAGGCCGGTTCCAACGGCGGTGCCTCCCGCCGCCAGGCTGTAGAGCCCGGGCAAGGAAGCTTCGATGCGCGCTCTTGCGTCATCGAGCTGAGCGGCGTAACCCGACCACTCCTGGCCGACCGTCAGCGGCACCGCGTCCTGCAGGTGCGTGCGCCCGATCTTGACGACGTCCTGCCACTCGCGTGAATGGTTGGAGATCGAATCGGTCAGCGCCGAGAGCCGGGGCAACAAACGCTGCCGAAGCTCCAGGACCGCAGCGACATGCATTGCCGTTGGGAATGTGTCGTTCGACGACTGACCCATGTTGACGTGATCGTTCGGGTGGATCGGCGTCTTGCTGCCGATCGCACCGCCAAGAAGCTGGCTGGCCCGATTCGAGACCACTTCGTTGACGTTCATGTTGGACTGTGTGCCTGACCCCGTCTGCCACACATAGAGCGGGAACTCGCTGTCGAGCTTTCCCGCAATCACCTCGTCGCACACTTTGCAGATCGCCTCGGAGCGCCAGGGCTCGAGCCGGCCAGCACTGCTGTTCACCGTCGCCGCGGCCTTCTTCACGTAACCGTAGGCGTGGTAGACCTCCTTGGGCATGCGATCGTCGCCGATGGAGAAGTGGACGAGCGATCGCTGCGTCTGTGCGCCCCAGTAGTGCTCGGCCGGCACCTCGATGCTGCCCATCGAGTCAGACTCGACGCGACGACCCGTCGCACCGGTGCCGATGGGCAGCTCGAGCAGGTGAGGTGGCGATGGCGACTCTGCCATAAGTGTTAGCGGCTCCAACAGGCTGGCCGCTCGGCTTGATGGACGGAAGCGTGGTTTCGATGTTTCAGCGGTGCAGTGAACCGAATTTGGGCAAGTCTAGAGTGAGCCTGAATCGGCGTCAATCAGATTCCTCGTGATGGCCGACCATACGAGAGATCCGGGCTCGCCCGCCGAGTGTTCGTCGACGATCAGCGAAATCGTGGATGAATGCACGATCTACTTCGTGGGTCCCCGTCGATCCGGAACGTTCGCTGCTTATCTGGATCTCGCGATGATGGATGCTTGACGTGGTACACGTCGCCGCGTTTCACGGTCCGACCCGGAATGCGAGAACGTCTGCCTCCTCACCGACGAGCCGAGATTCTCGGTCCTTTCGAGGGTGCACGCGTGGAATCTTCCCCACTTGCGCGGATCAATTCTGGCGGCCCACCTGCCGCGCCCTGCTCGCGACGCTATTGTCGGCCTCTCGTGGCTAGGTAACTTGTTTTTCCAGAATTGTTTGTGGCATCGAGCCGTGCCCGGCGACAGCGCCGATCCTGCGGCATATGTGCTGCATGTTTGAATCGACGGTTATTGCACGAACTCCCGCTTCGAGCGTGCCAGAGAGCCAGGTAGCGACCGAATTGCAGTGTCAGACCGGCGCGACTCGGCGAGGAGGATGCGAGGAGTGGTGCGCTCGTGCAGGCCAGGGCGACAGCCGACGAACGGATACCGCATCCGTGTGCGCGCCGGGGTCGCCGGGGCGGCCATTCGTGAGACTCGCCTGGAAGGTATCAAGGGCGTCCCGATTGGTGTCGCGCCAAAGCCAGCGAGCCTCGCGATCGGCTTGACAGGTTCACCTGAATAACGGGTGCACAGGCTGCTGGTTCGTGAGCAAAGAGCGGCAGCCGCACCTTGCCGATCAGGAAAGGACTCAAAACCATGAAAATACAAAGAATACTTGTCTTACTGTCGGTGATGCTGCTCATGGTCTTTGCTGTTCCCACGTTGGCTGCAAGCGGATCAGGTGGTGTCCCACCGTTGCGAGGCCCACAGGCCCGCGCCACGGTTCCTGCGCTCACAACCGCGACACTTCCAGCC
>JBGAKX010000119.1:0-13509 GCA_044224215.1 Blastocatellia bacterium | reverse complement strand
CTGACGACCACACCCGTCACGACGATCAGCGCAGGCTCAATCAGCGCGGACGCAAAGCTGGCACGGCTGCGATGACGCTGCTCGCAATCGTCCGCGATCTCGCCGAGCGTGGCCTCGAGCGTACCCGTTGCCTCACCCGTCGCGATCATCTCGACAGGCAGCCGCCCGAAGACGTCTTCACGCCGGCGGAATGCATACGCGAGCGTGTGGCCTTCCTCAATGTCGCGCCGAATCTCCTCGAGCGCGACCGAAAGTGCTGCCGACTGCGCTCGTGACGCACGCGCAAGTAGTCCGAGCGCCTCGTTGATGGCGATGCCTGCACCGACCATTGCACGCAGCTGCGACGCGAACAGGGCGATCTCGAGCAGAGAGACACGCCGCGCTCGCCACGTCCCCGGTCTCGTCGCGGATTCGTTTGCCGCAGTTCCCGGCTGGTCAAATCCTCTCGCTGTCGCCGACGATCGATAGTCCGCAGTTTGTGTACGCACCGTGCTCACCTCGTCACTCGCTGATTACCGAGAACACTGGAAGTCCTTCGTCGGCGTCGCGTCGTGCGTTCTCGATCAGCGCACGAATGACGTCGAGCGTGTCGGTCTCGTCCGGAGTCGCCTGGCCGAAACAAGCAGACTGAACCTGCTGCTGGACCGGCAACGTCCGGACCAGCGCCTCGGCGCTGCTGTCGTGCACAGTGCGGGCGCACGTGACCGACTGCGCATCGGATGGAAGATACGGTGTCGCGTCCGCAACCTGTTGCAGGCTGACAATTCCCTGCTTGACCAGATCGAGACCGCACCGCCGCAGCGGGCGCATCCCCGATCGAATTGCGGCGCGGCGGATTCCGGCCTCCATGTCGAACGGGCGCTTTGCGATCAGCGCCCGAATCTCATCGGACACAATCAAGGTCTCGAAGATGGCGATGCGGCCGTACGTGCCACGCTGATGGCACATCGAGCAACCTCGAGCCTCGCGAGTCCGCGCCTCTGCGAACTCGGCGGGCGAGAACTGCTCCCGGGCCAGCACTTCAGCCGGGTAGACGACGTCCTCAGCGCAATGCTCGCAGAGCCGGTTGAGAAGGCGCTGAGCGACGACGAGTGACAGCACCGATGAAAGGTTGAACGGCGAAGCACCCTCCTCGAGTATTCGGGACACAGATCGCGGGGCGTCGTCCGCGTGAACGGTCGAAAGCACCTGGTGGCCGGTCAACGCCGCCTTGATCACGAGATGCGCCGTCTCGGTATCGCGAATCTCGCCCACGAGAATCCGATCCGGAGCCACGCGCAGTGTGTTTCGCAGCAGCCGACTGAACGTCTCACCCTTGAGCTCGTTGACCGCCGACTGGGTGATGCCGGGCAGGCGGATCTCTACCGGATCCTCGATCGTCACGATGTTCTCGCGCACCGAATCGCATTCCCCGAGGATCGCCGCCAGCGTCGTCGTCTTCCCCGAGCCCGTCGGTCCCGAGAACAGAACGAGTCCGCCGCGGTGGTCGCGCACGTGGTACAGCGCGTCGAGCGTCCGCTTGTCCGCCCCGACCGACGCGAGCCGGGGCCGCCGCTCGGCGTTGTCGTGCAGTCTGACGACGCAGCTCTCGCCGTTGATCGTCGGGCGCGTCGCGACGCGGAACTGGATGCTCTTGATCGTTCCCTTGTAGTCGATCTTCATATCGAACCGGCCGTCCTGAGAGCGGTCGGTCTCGGCGATGTCGAGACGCGCGTGCTGCTTGACGATCGAAACAACCTGGCCGGCCGCATTTGGAGGCAGCGGTGTGATGGCGTACTCGCACTCCCCCTCGACCTTGAAGCGGACGCGAAACTCGGTCTCGAAGCATTCGAACAGAATGTCGTTCGCGCCCCGATAGACGGCCTTCATGAGGATCATGTCGACGAGGTTTCGAACCGAGGCGACTCCTGGTGGTACCGAGAGGATCCCCGTGTCACGCGGATCGGAGTCGCTCGAGGCGAAGAGCCGTGCAAGATCCGCGTGCCCGGGAACGAGCGCCGCGCTCTGGTACGGGTAGTAAATGTCGAGGCTTTGCGACAACACCGTTTCGCCGATTCGAACGAAGACGGGCCGACGCGGCCGATCGGAGCCGATGCCGATGAGCCACCGCAGCTCGTTCTGCAACTTGAACGTGGGAGGCTCGGCGACAGCGAATACGACCGTGCTACCGTCGACGCGAATCGGCAACGCCTTGAACTCGTGCGCGAGCTGGGGAGTCAACAGTCTGAGGACGCCCGATTCGATTCCCGCGGAGATCTCGGCGGGCGTCGATTCCGCATTGTTCAGCGCCACGTGGGACCGTCCCGCGACCGACGCGGTTGCGAGCGCAACAGAGCCTCTTCCGTCATCCTGCGCCCAGGGTTCGCGCTCGCCGTCATATCCCTCGACGCCACGCGACCGCCTGCGCTTGAGCTCTTCGGCAACATAGTCCCGGCGCGGGCCATCGTCGCGACGAGCCTTTACCGGCCACACGCGTCGTCGCATCAATGCAGAGAGCCGCCCCGTCATCGCGACGCCACCGGCGTCACGACCGTTGCGATCGGCGGAGCCTGTTTGTAGTAGCAGTTCAGCGTGAGCGACGCCTCGATCGTAAAGCCGTCGCGATTCGCACTCCGCATCCTGAAGCCCTCGACGGTCAGCAGCCGCGGAAACGACGCGAGCCGTCCGAGGAGAGACTGGTAGTCCCCGAATCCGCACCGAACGACGACGGCGATCTGACGCGCGTTGATCGACGGTTGAGGTTGCGCGGGCACGCCGGGTTTGGGTGCAACGGGAGTGTTGCGCGAGGACCCGTTGTCACGCGGTGCGGCAGGGGCAAATCGCACGAGCGAGACTCCGGCGTCGCGTGTGACGCCCTCGAGGTCCTGAAGTGCGCCGGCGAGCTCAGCCTCTGTCGGGACCGCAGCGATCGCTTGCGAAAAGCGACGTTCCGTATCCTCGGCGTCGCGCTTGAATGCGTCGTAGTCGGAGAGCAGTTGCTCGGTCCGATCGTTGTCGGCGCGAATCAACGCAAGGGCTGCTTCGGCTTCGTCGTTTGCACGCATGCGCGGGCGAACGACAAACCACCCGAACAGGCTTGCCGCGAGAGCGCCAGCGATTACGCCCGTTGCGATCGGCCGCAGCCACCCGTTGTGGATCGGCCGGACAGGTGATCGGCGCCTCATAGCGCCACCCTCGACACGGTTGTGGGTCCGGCCGCCTCGCGAACGTACCTGGCCGAAATCGTGAACGTGTACGTGTCGAGAGCCGCGGCATCCGACAGAACCGCGCGCGGGTCGCTCCCGGGAACGGTGTCGACCTGCGGTGTCACATCGGCGAACGTGTCGTGAAGCTGTTCGAGCGACAGGGCGAACTCAGCGCCTCGCTGACGGTTGTCGGTCGAGCCGACGATCCGAACAAGACCATTCGTGAGCGACAGCTCGTCAAGTGTCGTGTCCGGTGGGAGGTGTTCGCGGATTGCGATCAGCAACTCAGGCGGCAACGCCTGCCGGCTGCGCAGGCGCTCGAGCTCCGCAAGGACTTCTCGAGTGTGTGCCACGCGAGCTTCCATCTGTTGGCGCTCGTCGGTGATCAGCTTGAGGTGCAACTGACGTTCGCGTTCGGCCCGGAGGGAGGCGTCAATCGTTGACGCGACGTGCCCGGTCCACGCAAGACTCGTCACGGCGCTCACCACGAGCATCGCGAGGCATACCGCAATTCCCGTTGCGGTTGGCCGAGAGATCCTCGGAGCGCGAACAGTCCGCGCGCCGTCGTTACGCGGACTGTTCGCGCGCTCCGAGTCGAGGTCGAACGTCAACGCGCCCGGGTGAAGGCCCGCCGCAAGCGCACAAAGCGCTCCCCCAAGCGAGTTCTGGCTTGCGGCGATTCTGCGGGCGTCGCCCGGTTCGTCGATTCGCACCGCAAACGCGGCATCGACCTCGTCGACCTCGAATTGCGTACCGAGTTGCCGCGCGAGGTAGGCGCGCAACGCGTGGCGTGTGACGGCATCGCCCGTCAAGAGCAGGTGTTGCGGTGTGTCGCAGAGCGTGCCGTATTGCTCGGTGTAGAGATTCAGCGCGTCCTGAATGACTCGGATCGACGCGGCCTGATACACCTCGGACTCGATGTCGGCCGCAGCACGCTCGAACGGCGTCCCGATCCGTGCGGTCGTCTCGGCGACCTTCGGTACCGTGTACGACCCGCCGAGTTCGAACTCCAGCGGACCGTCGAGGTGCGCCGATGGCGAGGACGCTCTCGGAGTCTCGAGGTCCCTGAAGTATTCGAGCAATCCCATCTGCAACAGCAAGCGCACCTGTCCGCGTTCGATGATGCAGGCCGCCACCGACGTGCTCTCCAATAACAGAGCTGCGAAAGGTGCGGCGGAGGGATCAAAAAGCTCAGGCTCGACGATACGGAGCAGCGCCACGAGCCCGGTCGCGGCCGAGGCGGCGAGAGACGGCCTCGGGAGAATTCGCGCAACGTCGTCGAGCCTCGATCCCGCCGCGACGCCGATCAGACAGCGATCGCCATCAAACGCGTGACCGAGTCGATAACCCGATGCTTCAATGTCGTCGACATTGCCCCATCGGGTCGTTGCAAGTGACGCGTCAAGCCGCGCCTCCTGAAATGCGCGCAGCTGGGGTGGAACCTGAACGACGTCGTGATGAACATCGTCGCCCGGCAACAGAGCGACCCAGCGAACATCTGGATTGCGGTGTTGAAGACACAGGAGGTCGTTCACTTCTTCGAGCAGGCGCGGAAGGTCGTCGACGGTCGTCGCTCGGTCGAGCACGAGCGTGGGGCGACCGTCCGCGAAATCGCGGACGGCAACCGCAACCTGGGCAAAGTCCCCGTCGACGGAAATTCCGGCAACGAGCGATTGGGTTGGAGGGCGCAAGCGCCCGAATCGACGTCGGCTCACGCGGGGGCTCCTCTTTGGGGGATATGGAACGTGTCGTGAGCTCTCGGGCAATCGCCGTACCACGGACGTGCACGCTCGAACCCCCACAAGAGAAGGGGGTGGCCGGGCCGGTATCAAATTTCTCGGAGGGAAAAATCAAAAATAATTGAGAATCTCAAAAATATTTGAGATTTCAGCGAGGCGGAAAGCGGATCGCGGCAGCTCGCAAAGCACCCAGCGGCACCTGCCACACACGGCTCGTAACCGCATTGTGGCCTCCTCGTGAGAAGGTCACATGCATTGGGAACGATGCGTGCATCACGGGAGGCAGATGACCTCCGCTTGCGTGTCGGGCGAGGCCACATATAGTCTCTGATCACTATGGATGCGGATCTCACAAAGCAAGTTCTTAGTCTGTCGCTGCCTGATCGCATTGCGCTGATTGACGAGCTCTGGGAGAGCATTCTGTCACAGGCCGACGAAGTTCCTTTGACGGACGCGCAGCGAGCCGAACTCGACCGTCGACTCGCCCGACATGACGCGAACCCCGGTTCGGCGCGGTCGTGGGACGACGTGCGGTCGCGACTCTGGGAGCGGTGAAGGAGTTCCGACTTCTCGTAACTGATGACGCCGAACTCGATATCGCGGTGGTACGCGACCGCTATCGTGCGATTGGCGTCGAACTCGAGAGCGCCTTTCGATCGTCTTTGGATGATGCGATCTTGGCGATCCGCCAGAGGCCCCTCGCATTTCGGCTCGTTCATCGATCACTGCGCCGCGTCATTCTTCGTAGGTTCCCGTATTTCTTGATCTTCGAAATTTTCGACGAGACGGTGGTCGTCGTTGCGTGCATGCACATGCGCCGCGATCCGAAGAACTGGCACGCCAGGGATTAGTCCCGGTACGATCGCAGACATGCCGGAGCGCGCTGAAGACTCCCGTTGAGACAGGAGGCAGGCGATTTGCTCGCCAGCTGAGACGCCCCCTCTGAGGCGGCGCGCCCTCTGGCACGCGAATCGCCTACAGCTCGTCCGTGCCCCAAACCACTTCGTCAGGCATCTCGCACAAGTTGCGCGGAACGGCTCCCTCAATCGCCATCCTCGCACTGACGATCGCTGGAGCACTCCTCCATTGGTCCCCGTTGAACTCCCGCGCAGTGAACGAATCCCATGTTGCCGCGCTCGACTCTGCGCGCAGTGAAGCGGAAGCGCTCGCCGCTCTCGTCGAAGCCGAAAGAGGAACGGCGAGTCACCGCCATTCGATCGACAACGCCGTGCGCGCTCTCTCGGAGGAGATCCGTTCGAACCTGGTACACATCTCGACCGCCGAGCCCCGAACCGACGATCACACCTTTCTTGCGATGCTGCTCGCTGGAATCGGGGCGGCGGCGCTCGTTACGCTACGGCGCGCTCTATCGACAGCCGCGACCCTCGACCGCATCGACCGGGCCCTGCGGCCGGGCGTTGCCGGCGAGGATCTCGTCACGCGGGTCGAACGGCTCGCGGGCCGGGTCGACTACGCACGATCGCAGCACGTGCAGCTCGTCGGCGAGCGAATCGAGCTCGCCAGGGCGCTGTCCGAGTACGAAATCCAGGAACGGAGACTCGCCACCGAAGTACGCCAGAACCGCGAATGCATTGAACGGCTCGAGGTCGCGCAGATGCGCGACGAGCTGACCGGAGCGCTCAACTTCCGGTACTTTCTGCTTCGGCTGAATCAGGCGCTTGATGACTTTCTCGAACGCGGGCACGGCTTCTGCCTTGTCGCGCTCGACCTCGACGACTTCAAGGGAATCAACGACGGATACGGACACCACGTCGGAGACGCGGCCCTCAAGGAGATGGCCGCCTTGCTTCAGCGCTCCGTCCGCGACGACGACATCGTCTTCCGAAAGAGCGGCGACGAGTTCTATGTGCTGATGCCCTACGCGTCCGCCGCACAGGGCGAAGCGCTCGGCACGCGGCTCCTGGAACTCATCAACGGTCACGAAGTCGCATACGACGGCGCCGACGAGCACTACGCCGTCAGGCTCGGCACGTCGATCGGTATCCTTCACTGCGGACAGGTTGACGAGCACCTGCTCAGATCGCTCAAACGCGAACAGTTGCTCTCGGAAACATACGGTTTTGCCGATGCCGCCCTGTTCAAGGCGAAGTTCTCTGGCAAGGGATGCGCCCGCATCTACACGACCGGCCTGACCGTCGCCGGCGTCAATCCCCTCGAACACCCTCCCGACTTTGACTCGCTGCAGCGCGCACTTCGCTCGCGCTACCCGCTTCTCCCGCGCGCGCACCAGGACGCATTCAACCGGAACATCTCCGCCTGCCTCGAATTGCTCAATCCCCGCCTTTCGAACAATGCCACTGTGCCTGTTGTCGACTGTACGGAACCCGTGCAATAATCCGCGCCGTTTTACCCTGTTTCCGTCTGCAATCACAAAAAAGAAGGAGCGAGTGCGATGTCTGCTCGCATCCCGAATCGCGTCCCGTATTTCACTCCCGAAGCTCAGCGGCGAAAGAAGAAGGACAAGTTCAGCGCGCGGCTCGACGAAGTCATTGCACTCCTCAGGGCGTGCCAGCTCGATCGCGCAAAGGAGCTTGCCGCGGAACTCCGCGACGAGGCGGCGCTTGCTTCCAACTCGGAAGCAGCAGGGCGTGCGGCGAGCTTTCTTGGCGAAGTCGCATGGATGCGCGGCGACCTTGCCGCGGCGATGCGCGAGTACGGAATTGCGATCGAGCTTCTCGAATCGACAAACCTCGCGGGCTCGATCTCGCGGGCGTATCGCGGGCTGGCGCATTGTTATCTGACATTCCAGATGCCGAGGCTCGCACTGCAACCGGCGCTTGATGCAAGCCGCGTCGCGGAGATGATCGACGTGACCGAGATTCGCGAGCGTGCGATATACGAGTGCGCGCTGTGCGAGGGCTTTGTTTCGCTCGAGATGCTCCACATCGACGAGGCGGAGTCGCATCTCAAGTCGGTCGAGCACCTCGTCGAGTCCCTCGCACCCGTCGACGCGTGGCTCCCCGGTCTGTTTCACCTGCTCGGCGGAAGGATTCAGATCAATCGCGGACGACTGACCGGAGACCGTGAAATCTTCCTCGACGGCGTCGCCGCGCTCGAGCGCGTCGCCTCGCATTTCTGCGATGCCCGTCTCAAATTCTGGGAGGCTCGTGCGCTCGAGGCGCTCGGCCGCGCCCGCGTGGACGACGACCGTGACGCGGCAATCCGCCTCGTTCGCGAGGCGTGCGAAACGTACCAGCGCGTTGGCGCGGCCAGGCTGCTCGAAGAGTGCGAGCAATGGCTCGCGACCGTGCAGCCTCTCGCGCACAACCGGTACACCGAACCTCCGTCGAATCGGGCCGCGGTTCGGCTCGCTCCCGATGCGCACGTCGTCGAGGGCCACTACATCGCGGGGCCAAAGACGCGAACGACGGTCGAAATGGCGATCCGGTATTCCCATTCCGACTATCCAGTTCTCATCACCGGAGAGTCCGGCACTGGCAAGGAAGGAATCGCACGGATGATCCACGCGCTCGGCAACCGTGCGAAGGGCCCGTTTGTTCCCGTCAACTGCACCGCAATGCCTGCCACGCTCGTCGAATCGATGCTGTTCGGCCACAAGCGCGGCGCATTTCCCGGCGCCGCGACCGACAGCGCGGGCATCGTCAACAAGGCAAGCGGCGGCATTCTGTTTCTGGACGAGATCGGCGACCTGCCACTCGAGATTCAACCGAAGCTTCTGAGGTTCCTCGAGTCGGGCAAGACGCTCACGCTCGGCGAATCCATCGAGCGGCCTGTCGACGTGAGAGTGATCGCCGCAACCAACCGGAACCTCAAGGACGCGGTCCGCGATGGATCGTTCCGCGCGGATCTGTACTTTCGACTGAACGTTCTCCATCTCAACACGCTTCCGCTCAGGGACCGCACCGAGGAAGTCCCGAGACTCGCGCAATACCTCGCAAAATCCAGGCGCTCGCAGATCACGATGGGCGGTCTGAACGCGCTCGCCGGCTACGTCTGGCCCGGGAACGTTCGCCAGCTCGGCAATGTCGTGGCCCGGGCGATCAGCGATGCAGGAGGCTCCGGCGCCCTCGTTGGGCGCCAGCACATCGTGGCATCGCTTTTGGGCGAGCCCGCAATGGAACCCGAGATTGACGGCTCGCCAGGAGTCGAAAGCAGCGTGGAGGCGGACGCGCCAACCGATTTTCCGTTCATGCACGCGGACGGACGGCTCCACGCGGGGCTCTCGTTACACGACGCCGAACGCGAATTTCAGCGCTACCACATCGCCAAGGCGCTCGCGCGGCACAACGGAAACAAGACCCGTGCGGCGGAGGAGCTTGGGATGAAGCCTCAGACGCTTCACGTGCGCGCGCAGAAGCTGGGGCTGGTCTGACACCGGGTCGCACGAACCTCACGCAACGAGCGCAGAGACGCAATTCCGCTGAGCGGATACATGGCGTGAGAATTGCCTAGCGATCCGGTATGCCTCGCATCACCCGCGCCGGACGTGGCGCCTTTGCCCTCGGAATCGTTGGTCTCGCGCTCCTCAGCGTCGGTGTCATCGCCAGACCACTTCTCCAACTCGTCGCCCCTGTGCAACTGCGAGCCGATGTCGCCGCCACACGCCACCGCCTCGTGCTGATGACGGTCGCGAGCCGTACCGGTAACATCGGCGCAGCGAACGCGATTGCGGGATCGATCGCCGCCGGCATCGGCGTCGACACGCCTGAGGAACTCGCCGCCGACGCCACGCAACTGTCTCTCAGCACCGACCCACGCGAGCGCGAGCTCGCGATCGCGCACGCGACCGGCGTCCTCGACGCGCTCGACCTGATACCCGAGCCGGAGTCCCCAGTGCTCGACCTTCTGGAACGCCTTGCCGTCGTCGCCGGAGGGCTCGCCGCGGCCGTCGCCATCGCGATGCTCAACCGCACCGTCCGACGCCAGCATCACGCGCACGTCGTCCGTCAGATGCTCGCCGAACTGCCCGCCGAGCCATCACGTCATCGTGTCGCCGAATCCTCCAATCCACCTCCCGACTACGGTCGTATCGTCACCGTCACGCACGTCGAGGACCCCTGACGGCTCACAACGGCGACAACGGAGCTGGGCGCGGTAGCGCTCAGGCCCCAACGTACGCTATCGCGTGCAGGGGTTGTACGGTTCAACCCATCCACCCAACTCAACGAGTTGGGGCCTGAGCGCTACCGCGCCCAGCTCCGTTACCACGTCATTCTTGGTTTGCGGGCGCGGCCTCGAGCAACAGGTGCTTCCCAAACCGCACCTTCAGACGCGCGACCGGGCCGCGCACCGTCCCGTACTCTCGATCGTTCTCGTAGTCGCGCACGCGGTACGCCCGGTCCTCGAGCCCCCGCAGCTCCACCGTCCCCGCAAACCCCTTCGCATAGAACGCGTAGTACATCCGGCCGTCCTTCCGGATCGCATGCGCCTCCGGCCGGTCATACCCGATGTCGTACAGCCCGCCCAGGTACTCCCCCGTCGACAACATCTTCGACGAATAGATCGCCACCCACTTCCGCCACACACGCTCCTTGGCCGGCGTCAGCCAGTACTTCGGGTCCGACTTCCCCGCCTCGCGCAGCGTGAACTGCGTCCCCACCACACCGCCCACTCCCACCGTCGACGCAAAGTCGTTGCCGCCGTCGCTCAACTCGACGTGGTCGCCAAAATACGGCGCCTCGGGACCCATCAGCGCCTTGATCGTCTTCCCCTTCAACCGCACCTGCCACGAGCTCTCGGGATCGGACGCCACCGCCAGGTTCATGAACGGCATCGTGTGGAACGCATACCCCGTCCCGCACGGACAGATCTCGATGACCGCGTCCGGCTTGATCCGCTTCGCCGTCTCGTAGATCGCGCGGAAGAACTCCGGCATCCCCTCGACCGAATCCGTCGGCGCCGCGTGATGGTGCGCCGGGTTGAAACACGGCGGAGCGCCGTTCAGGTGCTGGCCGTCGATCTTCAAGCCGTCGAAGTCCCAGTCGCCCAGGAACTTCTCGACGAGCTTCTCGGTGTACTCCCGCACCGGCGGATACGCCGGGCACAAATAGAACGCGTCCCACCAGCTGATCTTCTGTTTCTGCCCGTCCTTGTTGATAAGCACGTAGTCCGGATGGTCCCTGATCAGGTCCGTCCCCGGATCGACCGCCAGCGGCGACCACCAGAGCATCGGCTTGAGCCCGTGCTCGCGGATGCCCGCCGTCAGCTTTCGCATGTCGGCGTCGCCGTTCGGGAATTTCGAAGGCGTCAGGTACCAGTCGCCCTCAGCCGTCTGCCAGCCGTCGTCGAGCACCGCCCACTTGAACCCCAACTCGGCCGCCTTTGGCAGCGTCCGGTAGATCTGGTCGGCCGTCACGTTTCGCTCGTACCCCCAGCCGCACCAGATCGGCTCGTACGACGCGGGGCCTACGTCCGGAAATTTGACGCCCTCGGCGATCATGAACCGCCGGTACTCGGCGAGCGCGGCAAAGTAGTCGCCCCGGTGCACCGCGACGAACGTCCGCGGCGTCTCGAGGCTCTCGCCCGGCGCGAGCACGCGGTCCACCTGCTCCTCGATGCCGAGCTCTGCGCCCGCCCGACCCGTCATCGACACCGGCAGCGACACGAGCAACGGCTTGAGTTCGACGTGTCCGACCGCCACGCCGACGTCGCGGCGCCACACGTCGACCACCGGCGTTCCACCGCCATAGTCGCTCGCGTTCATGCCCATGAAGTTCTGCTGCGCAAACCCCGGACGAAGCGGCAGCACCCAGTTCGGCCGGCTCTCGTACGAGCCGCTCTGGTAGGACCAGAATTGTGGCGCGGCCGCAGGGTTGCCGGATCGAAGGGAGCGACGCCCAACCCATCGATCGATGCGGACGCTCGACGCGCCGACGTTCGTGTACTTCGCTCGCACGATCGCCATCGACGGAAACTCCGCGTAGAACGTCACGGTCACGTCCTTGCGCAGCTGTGCGTTGGCGCCGGTGATCTCGTAAATCGTCGCCTTGCCGAGGCCGTCGTCCGCATCGGTCTTCCCGGACGTCGTGACGGGGAAGTCGACGACCGGCTTGCCGCTCACCACGACGTAGTCGCTCGGCCGGAACGGTCCGAGCTCTTTGGTGGCGCCGTCGAGCCGCGCGATCAGCCGCGTGTGCATCAATGCGTCGAACTCGATCGTCAGGTCGTGGCCGCTGGCCGAGAATGTCTGTGAGGCAGGGGGAGCAGCTCTCGCAAAGCCGCAAAGTAGCGCAAAGACGGCGAGCAGGCACGCGAGCGCGCGCAATCGCTGCGAAACGCCGGTCATCGACGCGGCTTCCCCGCAGGTGCGCGATGAGCCGCGGCCGTCGCGAGCAGCTTCAGCGCGTTCGCGCGGTAGAGCTTCTTCAGCACCGGACCCGAGAGCGCGAATCCGTTCATCGCCCAGTGATACGTCGACATGTCGTAGTCATAAAAGTGATCATCGTCCGTCTCCAGAATCCGGAACGTCGTTTCGTACATAGGCCTGTCGAACCCCATGTCCGTTCCATACACCAGCCGGTCCTGGTACCGCGTGATGAATTTTGCCGCAAACCGCGGAATCGTCGCCGTCTCGGCGTACCGAGCGCCGATGTCGGCATACAGGTTCGGATACGTGTCGAACAACCGGCCGAGGATCGACAGGTCATAACAGCAGTTGGCGAAATGGCACGCGATGAAGATCGTCCGAGGGTGCTTCCTGACCGCCCGCTCGAGCGTGTCGACCATACCCTGGTGATCGACGATGCCCGGCTGGTTGTCGAGCCGCCACTCCGACGCGTTCATCAACCCGTCGTTGTGCGCGTCCATCTGCTCGTACATCCACATCGGCTCGGCGACGTGGATGCTGACCGGCATCCCGAGATCGGCGCACCGCTCGAGCAACCCGTCCATCCGCGGGTCGTCGATGTGCATCCCCAGCGCCTGCGGATCGCCGTAGATCAGCCCCTTCCCCTTGTCGCCCAGCTCGCCTACTCCGATCGCGCCCGCCTTGTGACAGCGCTCCAGCTCGGCGATCGCCGCCGGCCCGTACCCGGGCTTGTCGTAGCCCGTGAAGTCGAAACCGCACCACAATCCGAACCGTGCCGGGTACGCCGCGTACTTCGCTGCGACCTGGTCGAACTTCGCGCCAACGGCCCATGTCAGGATCATCGTCTTCTCGACGCCGACCGCGTCCATCGTACGCACCCACTGCGAGATCTCGTCCGCCGTCTCGGCATACGGATGCGAATGCATGTCGATGATCGGATACCGCGCCTTCTCGACCCGTGTCGCCGTGACCTTGTAGATCGACGTCGGACGGTAGTCCTTCAGCAGGATCGTGTCGGCGGGCGACGGCTCCTTTGGCGCGGGCGGTGAGGTCTGCGCGATCACGGACGAGCCTGCGACGACGATCGCAAGACCCGCGGCGGCGAGACGCACGACGTGTCTCTTCATTGGTTCCCTCCCGTACGACCGGACGACTGCGCGATCTGAGGTTTCACGGCCGGCTCGAACCAGAACACGCCGCCCTGCACCATTCGTGGCAACGTAAACACAATCTGATCGCGAACGCGCCGGCCCGCAACCTCGCGCGCCGTGCCCAGAAACGGCAGAAAGTAGCCCTT
>JBGAKX010000118.1:0-13690 GCA_044224215.1 Blastocatellia bacterium | reverse complement strand
GGAAGCACGAGCGGATCCCGAAACACGTGATGACCGAACACGATCACGTCCGGTCCGTCGTAGGATTCCCACCACATCGGACCCTCGGGTCCCGGCCCGAGTGACTTAATCGTGAGCAGGTCGTCGCGCGTCTGCTCGTCGAGCGGAACGCCCGGCCGGACGCCGGCGTGCACGATCGCGTGTGTCTCGAGGTTCACCGAGAGTGGAAACGTCGCGAACAGGTCGAGCGCGCGCTCGAGGAGTGACGAGCTTCTGAGTTGTTCAATCGTGTGGAGCACTGCAGGCGTCGCATAACGCGGATCCCCCTCGAGCGTCGGGCGGATCTTCTCTTCGTTGTTGCCGAGCAGCACCGTGACATTCGCCAGCCCGCCGTCGAGGATCAGGCGAATGACCTCGGCGTTCTCGGGGCCGCGCACCACGAGATCGCCTACAAAGATTAACCGGTCGTCATCGGTCGGGCCGAGCATCTCGAGCAACTCGCACAGCTCCCTGTAGCAGCCGTGGACGTCGCCGATGACATGCGTGGCCATCGGCGCATGTTACTGCATTCGGCGACTACGTGACCTATACTTCGAGGCCGGTGGCAATGTTCGAACGCGTCATACTGATCGTGTTGGACAGCGTCGGCATCGGCGAGATGCCCGACGCTGCCGAGTACGGTGACAGCGGCAGCGACACGCTTGGTCACATTCTCGACGCGCGGCCGGTGCGACTTCCGCATCTCGAGCGCCTTGGGCTCGGCAACATCCGTCCGCTCGCGGGTCTCGCGCCACAGGTGAAGCCTGGTGCGTGCTTTGGAAAGGCCGCGCTCGCGTCGGCCGGAAAGGACACGACCACCGGGCACTGGGAGATGGCGGGCCTGATTACGAGTACTCCGTTTCCGACGTATCCAGGAGGGTTTCCAACGCGCGTGATACAGCCGTTCGAGCGCGCGATCGGCCGGCGCGTTCTCGGGAACAAGCCAGCGTCTGGAACGGATATCATCGCCGAGCTCGGCGATGAGCACATGCGCACCGGGGCGCCGATCGTCTACACATCGGCGGACAGCGTGTTCCAGATCGCGGCGCACGAAGATGTGATTCCCCTGCCGCAACTCTACGAAATGTGCGAGATCGCGCGCGACCAGCTGCGCGGCGGCGACGAGGTCGGGCGCGTGATTGCGCGACCGTTTGTCGGAGCTCCCGGCGCATTCGTTCGGACGCACGGCCGGCGCGATTACGCGATCGATCCACCAGCGGACACGCTGCTCGACAGGTTGCACGCCGCAGGGATGCCTGTCGTCGGAATCGGAAAGATCGGATCGATCTTCTGCCACCGTGGACTTACGGCCGAGCTTTCCGGGAAGGGAAACATGGATCTCGTCGACAAGACGATCGACGCGATGAACTCGACGGGACGTGGCCTCATCTTCGCGAACCTCGTCGACTTTGACATGCTCTACGGCCACCGGAACGATGTCGACGGGTATGCTCGAGCACTCGAAGCCTTTGACGCGCGCGTTCCCGAAATCGCGGCCCGTTTACGGCCGCGGGACCTTGTCATCGTCACGGCGGATCACGGCTGCGACCCCACCACGCCCTCCACCGACCACTCGCGCGAGTATGTCCCGATCCTCGCGTTCGGTCCTGCTGTCACGACCGGCCGGTCGATTGGGACACGAGCGTCGCTGGCGGACATCGGTCAGACGATCGCCGCGAACTTCAGCGTCCGTCTGGACGCGGGAACGAGCTTTTTCGATCTGCTCGCCAGCCCGGCACCATAACGCGGCGTCGGATTACTACTTCATCGCGACGCCGAGCTCCTTGACGAGGAAGGCGGTCTTGTCTGCAGCCTCGTCAATGATCTTCGTCGTAGGTTTCCCGGCGCCGTGACCCGCTTTTGTCTCTATGCGAATCAGGACGGGCGCAGGCCCAGCTTGCGCAGCCTGCATCGTCGCCGCGAACTTGAACGAATGTGCCGGAACGACGCGGTCGTCGTGGTCCGCCGTCGTGATCAGCGTCGCCGGATACCGCGCGCCGGGCTTGATGTTGTGCAGCGGCGAGTACTTGAAGAGCGCCTTGAATTCGTCGGCGTTGTCCGACGAACCGTAGTCCGACGTCCAAGCCCAGCCGATGGTGAACTTCTGGAACCTGAGCATGTCCATCACGCCGACGGCCGGCAGCGCCGCGCCGAATAGATCGGGTCGTTGCGTCATCGCGGCGCCAACAAGCAGACCGCCGTTGCTCCCGCCGCTGATCGCGAGCTTGGGCGTCGACGTGTACTTGTGTGCGACGAGCCACTCGGCCGACGCGATGAAGTCGTCAAAGACGTTCTGCTTCTGCAGCTTCGTGCCGGCCATGTGCCACGCCTCGCCGTACTCGCCGCCGCCTCGCAGGTTCGGCACGGCGAACACGCCGCCCATCTCCATCCACACCAGCGTGCTGACCGAAAAACTCGGCGTCAGCGAAATGTTGAAGCCGCCGTAGCCATAGAGGATGGTCGGATTGCTTCCGTCGAGCTTCAGGCCCTTTCGATGCGCGATGAACATCGGAAGGCGCGTACCGTCCTTGCTCGTGACAAAGACCTGCTCGACTTCAAACGCATTCGGATCAAAATCGACGGTCGGCCGCTTGAACACGGCGCTTACGAGATTCGTCAGATCGAGGTGGTAGATCGTCGTCGGCGTGGTGTAGCTCGTGAACGAATAGAAAGTCTCGGTGTCCGTTGAACGGCCGGTGAAACCGCCGACGCTGCCGATGCCCGGAAGCGCGACCTCGCCGACAACCGTGCCGTCGGGGCGGAACACTCTTGCCTGACCGTGCGCGTCCTTGAGATACGACACGACGAGCATCCTGTTCACGAACGACACGCTATCGATGGTGTCAGCCGACTCGGGTACGACCTGCTTCCAGTTCGCACGGTCCGGGGCGCTGGTGTCGATTGCGATCACCCGGCCGCGTGGCGCGTTCGACGTGGTGAAGAACCAGAAGACTGGTCCGTCGTTTCCGATATAGTTGTATGCGGCATCAAAGTCGTCGAGAAGTTCGACAACCTTCTTTTCGGCAGGGAACTGTGCGAGATCGAGAAGATAGACCCGGTTCTTGTTCTCCGTCCCCTGTGTCACGGAGATGATCAGGTACTTGCCGTCCTCCGAGACGGTTCCGCCAAATCCCCAGTCCTTGTGGTCCTTTCGCTCGTAGACGAGGACGTCGGACGACTGGGGCGTGCCGAGTGCGTGGTAGTAGAGCTTCTGGAAGTAGTTGGCGTCCTCGAGCTTCGTCGCCTCGTTCGGCTCGTCGTACCGCGAATAGAAGAATCCCTTGCCGTCGCGCGACCACGATGCGCCCGAGAACTTGATCCACTTGAGGTGGTCGTCGAGATCCCTTCCCGTGGCGACGTCGCGAACGTAGAACTCGTTCCAGTCGGAGCCCGACGCCGCGGTGCCGTACGCCAGCAGCTTGCCGTCGGGGCTCGGCGTCGTGTCCGTCAGCGCGACCGTTCCATCCGTCGACAACAGGTTCGGATCGATCAGCACCGAGGCCTGCGCTCCTATCGACGTTGTCGTATAGAGCACGCTCTGGTTCTGCAAGCCGTCATTCTTGAAGTAGAAGTAGCGGCCGCCCTCCTTGAAAGGAACACCGTAGCGTTCAAAATTCCAGAGCTTTGTAAGCCGTTCTCGAATCGCCGCCCGCTGAGGGATCTTGTCGAGGTAGCCAAACGTGAGCTTGTTCTCGGCATCGATCCAGGCTCGCGATTCGGGCGAATCCGGATCCTCAAGCCACCGATACGGATCGGCGACACGCGTGCCGTGATAATCGTCGACCTGGTCAACGGACTTGGCCGCCGGGTACGCAATCTTTGACGAAGGCATCTTTGTCACATCGACAGTACCGCCCTGTGCATGGACAACGGCGGAATTTGCAAAGGACGTGAACGCAAGTGCACCGAGCACTCCGACGACGACCATTCCCTGAAGCCGCATGAGACCAGACCTCCAACCTCGAGTGGGCGCTTTATAACAAAAATTACCCGAGAAGCACCAACCAACACCGGTCATGGCCGAGGTATTGACAGCCCTCAGGCCGATGGGTATAGTCGTCGCCTTGCGTCCCAAGGGGGCGGTTAGCTCAGCGGTAGAGCATCGGTCTTACAAACCGGGGGTCACTGGTTCGAATCCAGTACTGCCCATTCAGGCTCTACGCCGAGCCCGAGAGTTTTTGGTCTTTCAAGAGCGGAGTCGTAGTTCAGTTGGTTAGAACGCCGGCCTGTCACGTCGGAGGTCGCGGGTTCGAGTCCCGTCGGCTCCGCCAGTTCTCTTGAAGCAAGGGCCGCCCTTTTCGTTGGGGCGGCCCTTTTGCTTTCCCAACCAGGCAGGACCTCATGGACTTTTCGCAGAGCGAAATACTCGAAACGATCCGGATGACCGAGATGGAACATCTCGACATCCGCACGGTGACGCTCGGGCTGAATCTGGCGGACTGCGCAAGCCGTTCCTCGACCGAGACCGCCGACTCGGTGCGAAACAAGATCATCGCGACGGCATCACGGCTCGTGCCGACGGTCGACGAGATCAGCGCCGAATTCGGCATCCAGGTGGCGAACAAGCGCGTGTCGATCACGCCGGTCGCAAACGTCGGCGAGGCGTGTCGCGACATCGACTATGTCCAGATAGCACGGGCCATCGATTCAGCGGCCGAGAACGTTGGCGTCGACTTCATCGGCGGATACTCGGCGCTCGTGCACAAGGGAGCGACACGCGCCGAAGCGATCTTCCTCGATACGATTCCCGAGGCGCTTGCCGTGACGTCGCGTCTCTGCTCGTCGGTCAACGTCGCGACGACGCGAAGCGGAATCAACATGGACGCAGTCGCGCAGATGGGACGTGTCATCGTCGATGCTGCGGCTCGTACGGCCGACCGAGGCGGGCTGGGGTGCGCCAAGCTCGTCGTATTCGCCAACGCCGTCGAAGACAACCCGTTCATGGCGGGCGCGTTCTACGGCTCGGGCGAGCCCGAGGCGGTTGTCAACGTCGGCGTCAGCGGGCCGGGTGTCGTTGCGTATGCGGTCCGGCAGGCAGGCCCGCACGCCGATCTTGGCGAGCTTGCGGAGGTCATCAAGCGGACGGCGTTCAAGGTTTCGCGCGCAGGCGAGCTCGTGGGCCGCGAGGCAGCTCGACGCCTCGGCCTGCCGTTTGGAATCTGCGACCTGAGCCTTGCGCCGACACCTGCGATCGGCGACAGCGTCGGCGAGATCCTAGAACTGATGGGTCTCGAACGCGTCGGAGCGCCCGGTTCGACCGCTGCGCTCGCATTGCTCACCGATGCCGTCAAGAAGGGCGGCGCAATGGCGACGACCTACGTCGGAGGCATGAGCGGCGCGTTCATTCCGGTATCGGAGGACAGCGCGATGATCGAGGCAGCCCGCATCGGCGCGCTGACGCTCGAGAAGCTCGAGGCCATGACGAGCGTCTGCTCGGTCGGTCTCGACATGGTCGCCGTCCCCGGCGACACTTCGGCTGACACGATTGCCGCGATCATCGCGGACGAGATGGCGATCGGTGTCGTGAACACCAAGACGACGGCCGTTCGAATCATCCCTGTTCCCGGTGGTACAGTCGGGGACATGGTGGAGTTCGGGGGGCTGCTCGGCAGCGCGCCGATCATGCCCGTGAACAGGTACTCGGCCGCGACGTTCATCGGCCGAGGCGGTCGAATCCCGCCGCCAATCCAGAGTCTCAGGAATTAGCCCCATGGCCGGAACCAAGTGTCAGAGTTGCGGACTCGTGAACTTTGGCGCCGCTCCCGCGTGCCGCCGATGCGGCACGATGCTGGACGGCCAGCAGCAGTTTGGCCCGCCCATGCAGCAATACGGGTCGCCGTACGGGATGCCCGGTCCGGCGTACGCCGCTGCAAGCACGGGAATGCCCGCATGGGCCAAGGTCCTGATCGGGTGTCTCATCGTCGTCGTGCTCGGATCCGGTGTCGCGACGTCGTTTCTCGTGATGCGCAAGATCTCCCCGGACTGGAAGGTCTTCACGCCGCCCGATGGATCATTTGTCGTCACGATGCCCGGAACGCCCGTCGAACAGCGTCACGTCGAGGAGACAGCCGACGGCCCGATCGTCGGGTTCTCGTACTCGATGATGACCATGACCGGTGACGAGTACATGGTGATGTACACCGACCTGTACGACCAGCTTGGCTATGACCCGGAACCGACGTCGCTTCTCGACCACGCGTGCAACGGGTTCGAGCAGAGCGGGTTCAAGATTCTCGACAAGAAGCCGGCGACCGTTCAGGGCCACACGGCGTACGAGCTCAGGTTGCAGGTGCCGCCGAGCCCGCTGACGAGAGCCAAGATCGCCCGTCACTACCTGATCTGGGCGAGCCCGCGTCTCTACCAGGTTTCGGTCGCCACCGTCCGCGAAGCCGACCTCGAAACCGACGGTACGAAATTCGTCGACAGCTTTGTGATCATGCAGAACCAGGAGCACTAAACGGATGTGCGCGCGAGCTCGATCGAAGGGAACCGCGGCGGTTGCGACCGCCTCGGCGCTCGACACAGGACACGCCGGCGTCATCGAACGCTATTGGCACCTGCTGGACCACCCGTTTCGCCTCACACCCGACCCGTCGTTTGTCTACGAGACCGACCAGTACCGAGAGGCGATGGCCAGACTGTTGTACAACATCGTCGAGCTGCGCGGAGGCTTGTCGGTCGTGACCGGCGCCTCGGGGACGGGGAAGTCGACGCTTGCTCGAGGACTGATCGAGACGCTCGGTTCGGCGCCGTACCGTATCGCACTCGTCGTGAATCCGATGATGCCGGTGGCGCAACTGCTCGGCACCATCCTCCAGGAACTCGGGATCGCCGCGCCACCGCGAAGAAAGGCGGACCTGCTCGACGAATTCGCAGCGCTGCTGATCGCGTCCGATCGAAAGGGAATCGAGCCCGTGATCATCCTTGACGAAGCCAACTCGCTCAAGCGCGGGCATCTCGAGGAGCTGCGATTGCTGCTGAACGTCGAGGCCGACAACCGTAAGCTGTTTCACCTGGTGCTCTTGGGACTCCCCGAACTCGACCTGAAAATCCGGCGGATCCCGTCCCTCGAGCAGCGGATCACGATGCGCGCTCGGCTTGGTTCACTTTCGGCGCAACAGTCGGCGCGCTACATCAGTCATCGCCTGCAGCTTGCCGGCGCCGATCCCGGAGTCTTCACGCGAAGAGCGCTCGAACGCGTGGCGCTTCTCGCCGCGGGCGTGCCCCGGCGAATCAACCTGCTGGCGGGCAGCGCGTTGTATGTCGCCGCACGGCAGGGCGTCAAGACCATCACGCCGGCGATCGTGGATCTCGCGCACGCCGATCTGGAACCAGAGGTCTGAGCCATGAAGCGAGTCTCATACGTCGACATGCTCGAGAGCCTGCGCGCGCGAGAGCACGGAATCGAAGAGGACACACTGGCGGCACGCATCGAGGTGCCGCGCCGCCGCGACGCGACAAAGACGCTCGATGTCCGCGTGACGCCGGAGCAACGAGCCTTCCTGAAGAGCGCCGCGAAGAGGGTCCGTGCAAACTCGATCGACGAATCGTCGATCGTCGCAATGGCGATCTCCGTCATTCAGGCCCTGGACCTTCCGTGGGAGGCCGTTTCGTCCCGGGAGGTGCTTCAGGACACGGTGCGGCGCCGCCTCAGGGCACGCTGAACGATACATGGCCAAGGCGTGGGAAGTACTCAATGTCGGACCCGACGTGCCGCTTTCGCTGTGCGCGAGGAGAATTATCGACACCCGGTTCCGGGAGATGATGTCCTATCGCGAAGGCACGATCCTCGGTGAAGACATCGAACAGCTTCATTCCATGCGAGTGAGCTCCAGGCGGCTGCGGTCGGCGATGCGCAACTTTCGTGCATGCTTCCCACACGACGAGTTCAGATATCACGTCGGCAGGATTCGCGACATCGCAGACGGCCTTGGTCGGGTGCGTGACCTCGACGTTCGCATCGCATGGTTCCGCGATTTTCTCGTCCACGCGCCACGCGCCGACAAGGAGGGCGTTCGCTTTGTCATCGCGCGCGCCGACCACGAGCGCTCGCTCGCGCGCGTGCCCATGATCTCGTTGCTCGAGCAACTCGCCGACGAGGACTACGAAACCGAGTTTCTCGATTTCGTATGGGGAGAGGAGTCGCGCGATGGCTAGGATGTGGAAGGTCAGGCATATCGACTGCTCGCGCGAGTTCGCATGGAACGCGCGAGAGGTCATGTCGGTTCGGATCGACGAAGCGTATGCGCACGCGCGGTCGCTCGACGATCCGCTCGACGCCGTCGGTCACCACGACCTTCGCATCTCGCTCAAGCGATTGCGCTACTCGCTCGAGTTCTTTGCCGTGTGCTATGACGCTGCCCACGTCGAGTGGATTCTCGAACGGCTTTCGCAGATGCAGGACCTGCTCGGCGACCTCCACGACGCCGAGGTGCTCGTTCCCGAGATGCAGCACGTCCTTGGAGATCTATCGGGTCGTCGCTCGTCGGTCGTCCACCACATCGCGAGCGCTCGCGCGAAGCGCAAGCGCCCGATGAGCTACGAGCGATTTGCTATGACGATCGAGGACGGCGCTGGCCACGAGGCGCGACCCGGATTGCTCGGCCTGATCAATCGATTGCGCCGCATGCGTCGCGACTCGTACCGCGAGGCTGTTCGGCTGTGGGCGCAACTCGAGGCCGAGGGGTTCAGGGATCGGCTCGAGACGCTCAAGATCATCCGCGTGGAACAGACGCCTTCCGCTGGGGTCGAGCGCGCAGACGAGGCACCTGCATAGCGGGAGGACGCCCGCTCAGCCCGGTGGCTTTTCGTGCTCGACACGTCGGGGCCGGTCACCTTCCGGCGGTTTGGCCGGCGTCGCCGGGGGTGTTGCGGGCGGCGGATCGCTCGGCTTCGCGGGTGGCTTTGCACCGGGTGGAACCTTGTACGGGGGCACCGAAAAATCCGGTCCATCTGGTCCCGGCTCGTCGAACGAACTGTCGTGGATCGCGCACTTCTCCTTCGGCTCGGTCCCGGCGACAAAGAGCTCCGGTCGATGCTTGACGCACGCGGGCGTCGCAAGCTGCCCGGATTCCGAGTCGATCTCGATCTCCACAAGGCCGTCGGCGGGTTTCTCGAACTCGTCACCCGCAAGATCGGGTCGCATCCGCAGCGCCGCTTTCATGAAATCGGTCCAGATCGGTAGCGCGGACTTTGCGCCCTCGATCCCCAGCTGGTCGCCGTTGTCGAATCCGACATAGACCACGCATACGAGATTCGGCGTGTATCCGGCAAACCAGCCGTCGCGCGATGTCCCGGTCTTTCCAGCAGCCACCGCCGCGAACCCGCGCGCTCGCGCACCCGCCGCAGTGCCTCGGTTCAGGACGTCCTTCAGAAAATCGGTGATGATGTATGCCGTCTGCGGATGAATGGCGCTTACAACTTCGGGTTTCGTGGCGCGAATCGTTACGCCCGTCGAATCCGTTACGCGCCTGATGCCCGACGGCGTGACACGCTGGCCGAGCTCGGCAAACGCTGTGTACGCCTCGGCAACCTCGAGCGGCGTTGCCTCGGTCGTTCCAAGCGCTGTTGCCAGGTACGGCGGCGGCTTTGGCAGGCCGAGCCGTGTCGCGGTCTGCTGAACCTGGAAGAGACCGGTCTTCTCGGCCACGCGAACCGTCACGACGTTGAGCGAGTGCACGAGTCCTTCGCGGAGCGGCAGATCGCGGTTCGTATAGGACTTGCCGTAGTTGTCGGGCTGGTAGATCTCGCCGGCGCCGGTGATGAACGTTTCGGGCGCATCCATGAACGGCGTCACCGCCGTGATCGGCTCGGGAAGATTGTTGCCGAACGCGCTCTCGATTGCCGCCGCATAGACGACAGGCTTGAAGACGGAGCCCGGTTGGCGCTTTGCATCGGTGGCACGGTTCAGCTGGCTCTTCTCGTAGTCGCGCCCTCCCACCATCGCGTAGATCTCGCCGGTCTTGGGGTTGAGAGCGACGAGCGCAGCCTGGAGTGTCCCCGGCGCCACCGGATCCTGTTTGCGAAGAGCCACAACCTTGTCGAGCGCCGCGAGGTTGTCGCGGATCGAGCGTTCGGCGGCGTGCTGTAGGTCCATGTCTATAGTCGAGTAGATGCGCAGCGACTGTTGCGACAGGTCGGAGCCGGGAAATGCGTTCCCGAGCTCCTTCTGCAGATAGTCGACGAAGAACGGCGCATTGGCGTTCGCCAGTGCGCGACGCTCCTGCACGTCGAGTCCCTGTGCCTTTGCGCTCGCCGCCTCGGCCTCGCTGATGAACTGCATCTCGACCATCGCGTCGAGTACCTGGTTGCGGCGCTCGAGCGCCTTGTCCGGATTCAGGTAGGGCGAGTAGAGCGAGGGTCCGCGGATGATCCCGGCAAGCAATGCCGATTCGTGGAGGTCCAGATTGATGACGTCCTTGTCAAAGAACGCGCGCGCGGCCTCGCCAACGCCGTTGATCGAGTAGTTGCCCTGCTGGCCAAGAAAAACCTCGTTGCAGTACAGCTGGAGTATCTGCTGCTTGGAGAGCCGTGTCTCGAGCACGATTGCGAGAAACGCTTCCTGCAGCTTGCGCTTGTAGGTGCGCTCGGGCGTGAGAAACGTGTTCTTGACGAGCTGCTGCGTAAGCGTGGACCCGCCCTGCTGCATTTCGCGGTTGGTGATGTTCACCCAGACGGCGCGCGCCAGTCCGCGATAGTCGATGCCTCCGTGCTCAAAGAATCGTCGATCCTCGATCGCGATGATCGCGTGGACGAGGTTCGGCGGCAGGTCTTCGTAGCGCACGAGTTTTCTCTTTTCGCGCTGCGTGTTCGAGACCGTCGTGAGCAGTTCGGGTTCGACCAGCAGGGACGACACGGACTGCCTCGACGTGGTGTTGACGATCTTTGTGATCGTGTCGCCGTTGTTCGAGAACGACACGGTGGCCGCGGGGAACAGCTGCGCATTGTCGAGAACAGCGTCCGGGCCCGGTTCGATGGAGATCGACGAACCCGACACCGAATACCTGCCGCGCGTCGTGTCGGCGGTCTGATCCGTCGGTACGTAGCCGAGACCGTCGAGATACGACCGCAGCTCGTTGAGCGAAACCGTCTGACCTGGCCGGATCGTTCGGGGCTGTGCGTAGATCCCCGACGTCCGCACAAAGATGTCGCCCCGGAGCTTGGCTTCGACGATCCTGCTGTACTGAAAGTAGAAGTACGTAAAGACCGCGAGCCCGATCGCAGCAAGCACTCCGAGCACCGCGATGCGCCTGGGGGTGACGATTCGGCGCCAAAGGCTCTTGCGCCGGAACCGCGGCTGCACGTCCTGTTGCTTCATACGAGGCGGGAAAACTCTAGCATCCGCCAGGAAACGGGGCAAGAAAGCGACATCGCCGGCATTCAGCGGAGCCGTTCGTAATCCTCGGTCGTGTCCATGTCGTCGAGAACTCCGACGGTGTCGACCGGAACGCGGAGCGTGTCGGCGCGATGATCGTAGGTCACGGATCGAAGACCCGTGGTCGGGTCGACGGCGAGGATTTCAGCGCGCAGCGACAGGTCGAAAATGGCCGGGTGTCCTGTATCACCGGCGTACTGCGGGACGACGATCGGACGACGGCTCCTCCGATAGGCATCGAGGACCGCGTCGATGACCGACACGGCGAGATGCGGTTGATCGCACAGGCAGATCATCACGGCATCGAACGAGTCGCCGACGGCAAGCATGCCCGCCTTCACCGACGTCGACATTCCGTCGAGGTACTCCGTGTTGTCGACGATCGTCACCGGCTCGTCGACGAGGACTCGGCGAACCTCGTCCGAGCGGTGACCGACGACGACGAAGACCGCGTCGGCCGATGACGCACGCAGCGTTTGCACACACGTCTGCACGATCGTCGATCCGCGGTACGGCAGCAGTTGTTTGAAGGCTCCCATTCGCGTCGACGTGCCGGCGGCCAGGAGCACCGCGGCGACACGCGGTCGCGTCGCCGTATCGCTGTCGGCATTCGGAGGTTGCGGGATATCGGTTCGGTTCACGGCCGGGATTCTGGACTATTGCGAACGCAAATCAAAACGGGGTATAGTTCGACTCTCCTTCGAACATCGCTCCCCCGAGAGCCGTCGGGTGCGGGGCGATGCGGTAGCCGGAACAGTGATGTTCCGCGAGGGACCTGCTTCACGAGGTCCGCAGTGTTGAGACGGCCGGCGCTGGCGCCCTGAGATGGTGGGTCCTGACGTCGTATTGCAGCCAGGCTTCAGACCTCCTGTGCGATGCGTCGAAGCGAACAGATCGAGTGCGAGAAGAACAAAGAACAACATGAGCGATCTCACGATCGAGCGGCTCGCTGGCATGGCCGGCGAGTCCATCTTTGATCGCGGCCAGCAGTACCTCCGGAGCGGTCGGGTTCTCAGCGTCACGGCTGAGGGTCCGTCGCTTCGTGGCAGGGTAAAGGGCAGCGATCAGTACCCGTACCGTGTGGAAATCGACCTCAGGCCGGAGAAGCCCGTGCCGCGCTGCACGTGTCCGTTCAACGTCGGCCCGTGGTGCAAACATGCCGTGGCGGTGGCTCTCTCGTACTGCCTCGACGGATCGCGCCATTCGGGGAACGGAGAGCGGCCTGCGCGTCGGGGACGCGCTGGAGCCGCTGCAAAGTCGAACGGCGCCAACCGCCAGGCCGCAACGACCGATGGGGTGGCTGAGACCGATGCCGAGCAGGTTGCAGCCGAGCTGGAAGCCCGGCAGGAGCGTGCAGACGACGCGGCGGACTCGAATGGCTCGGCCGGCAGACGCAGACGGCGCAGACCTCGTCGCAGACGACGTCAGGACGAGTCGCACGCCGCCGATCGCAACGGCGTGCTGCCGCGCGTAGACGGCATTCCGCCGGCGCCCCTTACGACCGGGCGCGCCGCAGTCGATCTCGGATCTCCTCTGCTGAACATCATCTCGGCACGTGGCACGCGCCAGACGGGCGAGGCCGCCGAAGCATCGCGGCGGTTCCGGTACCGCGTGAGGCAGTCGGGCGACGGACTCGAGCTGACGGTCGTGGATCCGCGGACGACGCAGCCCGTGACAAACCTCAGACCGCTGCTCGCAGGGCATCCGGCCGGCAGACCTGGCAGATCGCGGCGTCGCAGGCAACCCGTGGTGCAGGTTGCGCCGCTCGAGGAGATCAAGCTTCGACGCTCGGACGAGTTGCTCTTCCATTTCATCATTCAGCGAGCCCAGCTTGACGGCCGGCGCAAGTTGTTCAAGGTATCGAACGAAGATGCGGCAACGCTTCTCCATCTGCTGAGCGCGTCGGGCGGCGTCTTTGACGACTGGACAGGCGAACGGATCATCTTCTCGGCCGAGCCGTCCCATCTCGTGCTCGACACGGACGTTGGCGGCGATGACGCGCTCGTGATGCGTGCGTCGTGGCGGTTGCCGGGGGCCGACCGGACCATACCGCTTCCGGACGTGCGCCTGTTCGCGGGCGAGGTGTCGTGGCTTCGCGCCGGCGCGTCGATGTGCAGAGTGACGCCTCGGGCGTCCGCGCTCGCGCAGCAGGTCGGAATCGCCACCGAGCAGCGGCTCACTGGCGAGGACGTCGCGCGATTCCTGTTCGAGGTTTCGCCTGAGCCTGCGCCCGGCATCGAGATCAAGCTGTCGCCTGCGGCGAGTGGAATCGAGTTGCAGAAAGTCGAGCCCGATGTC
>JBGAKX010000117.1:0-14509 GCA_044224215.1 Blastocatellia bacterium | reverse complement strand
CCCCGAGCGATCGCAGGACGGCCGCGCATCGCGCGACCTCGTCACGCAGTTTCCGGTACGTGAGCGATCGCTTCACGCCGGTCACGGGACTGTCATAGATGACCGCGGGCTGTTCGGCGCGTCCGCGGGCGACGTGGCGATCGATCGCGTTGTGGCACGTGTTGAGGCGTCCGCCCGGGAACCAGCGCGCGAGCGGCGATGCCGCGCGGTCGATCACACTGTCGTAGGGCCTGTCCCAGTCGATGGCGCGCGCTGCGCGGTCCCAGAAGGACTCCGGATCGCGGAGCGATTCGTCGTACGCGCGCTGGTACCGTCCGGTCATCGGTGCGTTTGAGAGGCGGTCGGCGTGGATGATCAGGCGGGGACGACACCTGAACGTCGCGCCGCGGTCTCCGCAACCCCTCGCCATCGGGCGAGTCGATCGCGGGGACCGCGGATCACTGAGAGTTTCGGACTGACTTCTAGTTGAAGCCGAGTTTCTTGCGCAACTGGTCCTTGACGATGGTTCCCTTCTTGAACGACTCGTCGGCCTTCTCCTTGACACCAACGAGCGAGAAGTCGTGCCAGATTGCCTTTGCCTCGGCGAGATCGGCACGAGCGGACTTGAGCGCGGTCTCCTCGGCCGTGACGTCGATCTTCTTCGAATGCGCGGATTCCACGAGTCCGTCGGCCCAGATCACCATGTTGTTGGCCCGTTCGATCGACTCCATCTCGGCCTTGGCCTTGACGGGGATCTGCGGCTTCTTTGGCAGGATGCCGCCCTCGGCGTCGTGGCACTGGGCGCACAGGTTTGCGCCTTCGGTTGGCGAGGTGACGACGACCGATGCCATGTGCTCGTGGCACGTCGTGCAGTTCGGTCCGAGCCCGGCGCCCTTCAAGCGTATCGCGTGGGTGCTGCGAGAGAAGGACTCAGCGATGGCTTCGTGGCAGGTGCCGCAGGTTGTCGCGACGTTCTGCGGGCTCACGAGACTGATGGGGACCGCCGGAGGAAGCACACCCTTGTGTGATTTTTCTTTGTTGTCTGATTTTGGGTCGCCTCCGTGACACTTGTCGCACGAGACGCCAACCTGCATGTGGCGTGACAGATGCCATTGCAGGTAGCGATTGCTCAGTTCCGAGGACGGCAGGTCGCGCGAATGGCATTCAACGCACGAGTTGCCCTTGAACGCGGCGAGCGCGTCATCCTGCGCGGGCGCGCCGGTGTATGCGATGGCAAGTGCGGCGGTGACGGCAACAAATGCAGCGGCAATGGCGAGGTGTTTGAGCATGATGCGTCTCCGACCGATGAAATGGGTGCTTCAGCCGGGCGCCGGACTGGCGGCGGCCGAAACGTAGCCTCTCTCGATTCGCAAGGTCTATGCCAGAGCGGATTCGCGGAAACCTCAGCAGAATCAGCGATTGGACGCTCCGGGTTGAGAAATTTCACCTTGGGGGTTGTGGAATACCGCTCTCGCGGTCACCGGCCTCGCGTTGCGCTGCGAGTCCAGTTGTAATGTACGTCTGATAACGATTGAATCCTTCGACCAACACTACCGATCTTCACCCAGGGCATCCACGTCAACAACGGATACGGTCTGGCGCGAATCGAGCACGAACAGCCGGTGCCCGTCGCGACTGTACTGCGCCAGCACGACGGGATTGCCGAAGGCCAGTTCATCGCGCTTCTCCATCGCCGGCAGCGTGTAGAACGCAAGCTTGCCCGGCGCATTCTCGACGACCATCGCGGTGCCGGCCGGATTGATCGCGGCATTCGTTCCGAACACCTTCCCCTTCTGTTCGCCCGATGCCACGGAATAGATGAGGATGCGGTTCGCGGTGTCGGCGACGACCACCCAGCCGCCGACGGCAAACAGATCGGCGACGTCGAACGACCCGAGACCCGTCTCGACGATCAACTGGCCCATGAGCTTGCCCGTGCGCGCGTCCACGACCTGCAGAAAGTAGTCCGCCTCCTTCTCCTTCTTCTTCAGTCCCAGACGATGCGAAAGCCGCGGGTCGGCCTTGATCTCGGCGGTCGCGGCCTCGTCCGACATCTGCCACAGCAGCACGAGCGTTTCGGCGCCGGTCTCGACATAGACCTCGGGCGCCTCGCGCGGGAACGTGCGCGACCACAGCTTCGCCTTCGTGCGGACGTCGCTGATCGTGATCTCGACGTTGTCGGTCAGTTCGGACAGGTCGCCGCCGAGGGCCTTGCGCGTGATGATGAACGGGCCCGAGACCGACTCGTGCTCCGGCGCGAGCGCGGGTCCGTTCGACGAACTGCGCGACGCGATGTGCATCTTCATGACGGTGCGCTCGGCTGCGTCGTGTTTCGGGAACTCGGCGTAGAGCACGCCGTCGTCCGCAAAGAACCCGCTGCGGAACCCGCGGACGTGAAACAGCCGCTCGCCGGTTTCGGCGTTCCATACCGCGCCGCGCAGACGCTGCGACACGGCGATCGTGCTGAGGTCGGGCGATACCGCGACGGCCTTGAGCTTCACGAGCGGGCTCGGCGGGAGTTTCACCGAGGTGATCAGGCTCTTGGTCTTGAGCGCATAGACGCCGATCTCGCCGTTCTGGCGCTCGGATACGAACGTGTCGTTGTACACGTCGAGGGCCGACTGCTTGTTGGCGAGAATGATCTCCTTGGTTTCGAGACTCATCACGCCGACCGGATAGTCGGCGGCCGGCCGCTTGAGGATGTAGTTGCCCGCGGATGCTGCGGCGATCGTGCCCGGGTTGAGGACGAACGGCTCAGGGTTGTCCCCCTGCGGGAATCCCACGATCCCCGACTTGGACGTGTCGTCGATGTTCACGCCGACGATCCGCGCCGGCGACACAAAGGCAAACCCTCCCGACAGCATCTTCTTGACCGGGCCCTTCAACCCGACGATCTGCCGGGTGCCGAGGTCCACGGCGAGCGCCTTCACTTCGCTCACGATTCCCCCGCCGAAATTCGTCGTCGCGCTGCGCGCCCCCGCCGCGAAGTACTTTCCGTCGGGCGAGAAGTCCATGTTGATCCAGTTGAAGTCCACGTCCTCGTCCTCCTCGCCGCTGTTGCGCAGCTGCACGAGCAGGATCTCCACCGGGTTTGGAATGTAGAAGTGCTGCTTCTGGAACACCGAGGCGCCCGTGGCGACGTCGAAGAGCAGCAGGCTCAGTTCGCCGTCGAGGCACGCAAGCGTCCTGGCGTCCGGCGACAGCAGCATCTGCAGCCCGCCGGCGCGTACGTAGATCTCGTGCGCCGACGACAGCTTTCCGGTCGCGACGTCCCACTCCTCGACGCGCCCCGTGGGCGTGCAGAACACGACGAGTTGCGAGTTCGGCGTGAAGTGCGCGGGGTTTGCTTCCGGCGCGTCGATCCGGAACAGCGGCGCGAGCGGTTCGCGCGTCAACACCGCGATCCCCGAGTCGTCCTGCGCCATGATGTACCTGCCGTCCGGGCTGAACTTGAGCGACGTGATCTCGCTTCGGAGGGGCGGCTCGAGCGCGACCCGCGTGCGAACCGCATGCAGCGCTTCCCGCGATCCCGTGCCGGTGAAACCGACGACGGATGCGCGCCACGCGAGAAAGTCCTCGGCCTTCCGGTCCACCGTCGACGTGATGCACGACGCCGGCAGCGCGGCGGCGGTCTTGAGCATCACGCGCAACCGGCGCGCCTCCGGGTTCGTCGTGCCGAACAGATCCGAGAAGAAGTTGCCGGTCTGACCCTTCGTCTCGGCCAGCCGGTCAAAGAACGTCGCGAACGCGGCCGGTTTGTACCCCGCCTTTGCGAGCGCGTACAGACCGATCTGGTCGGCGCCGACTTGGTCGTCGGACTCGCGTTCCGTGCCTTCGAAAGCCTTTGGCTTGCGGGCCGCGTTCTCGACCATCCGGTTGTACTTCTCAAAGATGTCCTTGCGGTCGGTGACCGAGGTGACGCCGAGAACGTCGCGAAAGATGCGCGTCATTTCGATTGCCGCGTGGCGCGCCATGACGTGGCCTGTCTCGTGCGCGATGACGCCGGCGAGCTCGTCCTCGCTCTCGGTGATCGCGATCAGTTTTCGCGCGACGTAGATCCGTCCGCCTGGGAGCGTGAACGCGTTGGCTTCGGGAATGTCGACGATCGCGAACTGGAACCTGATCGCCGTCGGCGGCAGCTGCGCCGTGATGCGCGCACCGATGGCCGCCAGGTAGGCCGTCAGCCGTTCGTCCTCGATCACCCGGAACGTGCGTTGCAGGTGCTCGGCGACGGCATCTCCGAGATCGTTCTCCTGCTGCTCCGAGAAGATGTTCGCGCCCCGGGCACTCGCCGTGAGTACGGGAGGGTCGCACGGTGACGCGGGCTGTTGTCCGTAGCCGACCGGACACACAACTCCGAAGAGAAGTAATAATGTTATCAGACGTGACACGGAATTCTCGTCTCAGCCGGGACCGGAGTGTGGCGCATGACCCTTGTAGTCCCAAAGCGACGAGATTACAACTCCGCGCCTCTGAGTCTTGGCGTCTCTGCGTCTTTGCGTGTGGTTTGACCGTGTTCCCGGCGCAAAACCTTGACACCGGTCACCATCACGCGTGGAATGGTGCGCGATGAGCTCCGCCGCGGCCTCGCAAGTTCATGAAAACGCGTGGGATCGCCGCGTTCTCATGTCCGTCCTCGTCGTGGCGCTCACCGCCGGGTTGGCTGCGGCGGCTGCGGTCGAGCCGTTCGCCGCGGCGCTTGCGGTCACGGCGGGCGTTGCCGCCGTCGTGGCGTACCGCCGGCCGGAGACACTGCTCGGCGTATGGATCGCGCTGTCGCCGTGGGCTTCGTACTGGCTTCGCTATCCGGCCGAGCGATCGATCGCGACCTTCGACCGCGTCGTCGTCGTCGCGCTCATCTGCCGGTTTCGTCGCGCGGACGTGGCGCGAGCGCGGTCGTCCGGCTCCGCTCGCATTCATCGACACCGCGTGGCTCGCCTTCTCGGTCGTGGCGCTGGCGAGCGTTGCGGTGCTGTCGGAGGAAAAGGGGCTCGGCCTGCGCACCGCAATCGATGCGTTTCTTCTCCCAGGGCTGCTGTTGTATGCGGTCCGAAACGGGTTCGACGTCGTCGCCGACCGGCGCGCCGTGTTCTGGGGCGCCGTGGCGCTCGCGCTCACGCTTCCGTGGGCGGGGCTCTACGAGTTCTTCACCGCGCACGACGTGCTCCCGTTCAAGGGTTCGTCGCTGTTCCGCACCGGGATCGTTCGCGCGAACGGCCCGTTTGCGACCGACAATTCGTATGCCATCGTGTCGGCGCTCGTGGGAGTGTTTCTCATATGGCTGCCCACCGAGATGCGGCTCGCGCTCGACGGATCCGCGCGCTTCATCCGGCGTGCCGCGATCGGCGCGGCGTTTCTCGCGGCCCTCGTGCCCGTGTTCCGCACGATCATCGGCGCGGTTGCCGTGGCGCTCGCAATCCCGTCGATCGTCGGCGGCCGGTTCCGCACGCTCGCGCGCGCCGCGCTGATCGTGCTGCTGCTCGGCGTCGCATCGCTGCCGCTGCTCGTTCCGCTCGCGCGAACCGCGACGTTCCAGGACCGCATCGCCGATCCGTCGAGCGCGTTCAGCCGCGTCGCAACCTACCTCGCGGCGGCCGACATCATCGGCGACCACCCGCTCGCGGGTGTCGGTCTGTTCAACTACAAGAGCGCGTTCGACGCCAGGTTCGGCACGGCGTGGTACACGGACGTCGAGGCCGTCAACAACATCGGCGCCGAGGCGTATCCGCACAACAACGTCCTCGGTCTGTGGGCCGAGACGGGGCTGTTCGGCGTGTTCTTCTATCTGTGCAGCAGCATCGCACTTGCCGGGCTGGCGTGGCAGCAACGCAACCTGCCCGCGCTCGCGCTGATGGCCGTGTACTGGATCGCGGGAATGACGCTCTACAGCTGTCTGTACGCGGACCTGAACATGGTGTACTACGCGCTCCTCGGTGTGCTCCTGGCAATACACCCGAACGACGCGCAGAGAAGAATGAGACACGGAGACGCAGAGCGTTTGGTCCGTTGATTTTCCCCGAACGGCTGGACGATAATCTCGACCTGTTCGACCTCCTCCCCGGACGAGTGCACAACAGGGTCCGGAGCGGAGGTCACGTCTTTTTCGCGACCGCCGCACCCTTTCCCGGAGACGCCAAACCCGATGGACCGAACCGACCGACGCTACGTTCCCCCAGGCGCGACCATTGGCGTGCTTGGCAGCGGGCAGCTCGGTCGGATGTTCGCCATCGCGGCACGACGCATGGGCTACAGGGTGCACACCTTCTCGCCCGAGGTCGACACGCCGACGGGACAGATCGCCGACGTCGAGATCAACAGCCGGTACGACGACCTCGATGCCGTAGAAGCATTTGCACGCGCCGTCGACGTCGTCACGTTCGAGTTCGAGAACGTGCCGTCGGCGTCGGTGCAGGCTGCGGCGCGACACGTGCCGGTACGACCCGGCGGCTCCGTGCTTCACACCACGCAGAACCGGTTACGCGAAAAGACGTTCCTCGCACGCCACGGCTTTCCGGTGACGCCGTTCCAGGCGGTGGAGACCGGGGACGACCTGCGGGCCGCCGCAGCGGCGCTCGGGCTGCCGGCGGTGCTCAAGACGGCCGGGTTCGGTTACGACGGAAAGGGGCAGACGATGCTGCGGACGGCCGCGGACGTCGAAGCTGCCATCGCGTCCGGCATCACGCAGGAGCTTGTGCTCGAGGCATTCGTCGATTTCGAACGCGAGCTGTCTGTGATCGCCGCACGCGGTCTCGATGGCGCCTTTGCGCACTGGGGCGTGGTTGAGAACTCGCATCACCGGCACATCCTCGACGTGTCGGTCGCGCCGGCGGCCGTGCCCGATCAGGTGGAGACGGAGGCGGTGAAGATCGCGCGTGGCGTTCTCGAGGAGCTCGACGTCGTCGGTGTGCTTTGCGTCGAGTTCTTTCTGACGCGTTCCGGACGGCTGCTCGTCAACGAGCTCGCGCCGCGGCCACACAATTCCGGCCACTTCACGTTCGACGCGTGCGTGACGAGCCAGTTCGAACAGCAGCTGCGCGCCGTGTGCGGCCTGCCGCTCGGTTCGACCGAGCTGATGCGGCCGGCGGCGATGGCGAACCTGCTCGGCGATCTGTGGGAGCACGGCGAGCCGAACTGGGCCGCCGCGTGCTCGATCCCCGAGGTCAAACTGCATCTCTACGGCAAGCTGACACCCAAGGCGGGCCGGAAGATGGGCCACCTGACGGCGCTGTCGTCGACGCCGGGGCACGCCGCCGAGCTCGCGCGTCACGCGCGCGACCTGCTGACGCGGGCCTAGAACAAGAGCCGCCGCAGATCCACGCGAATCTTCGCAGATCTGTTGCACATTTCCATTGACAATGTGTGTTGTAACACGTATTATTGCCACATTATGGTCAAGATTCGCAGAAGCAACGATCGCGGCCACTTCGATCACGGGTGGCTGAACACGTTTCACACCTTCTCGTTCGCCGACTACTATGACCAGTCGAACATGGGCTACCGGTCGCTGAGGGTCATCAACGAGGACTTCGTTGCAGCGGGCAAGGGGTTCGGCACGCACCCGCACCGCGACATGGAGATCGTCACCTACATCGTCGACGGCGCGCTCGAGCACAAGGACAGTCTCGGCACGGGCTCCGTCATCCGGCCCGGCGAGGTCCAGCGCATGACGGCAGGAACCGGGGTGAGGCACTCCGAGTTCAATCCGTCGCGCGACACGCCCGTCCACCTGCTGCAGATCTGGATCCTTCCCGAGCGCAGGGACCTCGAGCCCGGCTACGAGCAGACCGAGTTTCCTGAAGCCGACCGCCGCAACCGGTTGCGGCTGATCGCCTCGCGCGGCGGCGACGACGGATCGGTCCACGTGAACCAGGACGCGCGAATCTTCGCGTCGCTGCTCGACGCGGGCACGACCGTCCGGCATGAACTCGAGCCCGGCCGCGGGGCGTGGGTACAGCTCGTGCGAGGCAATGTCACCGTCAACGGCGCGCAGCTCGAGCCGGGCGACGGCGCCGCGGTCGAGGACGAGCCTGCGGTCGAGATATCGGCGACGGCCGACGCCGAGCTGCTGGTGTTCGACCTGGCGTAATGCGAAAGCGCCGTCGCGCCCTTCGGGCTGCCGGCGCACTCCAAGGAGTCGCGCGTCGCTTTGGAGTGCGCCGGCAAGTGAAACGCGACGGCGCGTTCGCGACAACCCGTTTCGGCACGATTGACGCTAGCCCGCCTCGGCAGCCGCCAGCTGATCGAACAGCCGCACGAGCTCGGCGACCGACCGCGCCTCCATCTTCTCGAACACGCGAGCCCGGTGCACCTTGATCGTCTTCTCGGACGTCCCCAACCGGAATGCGATCTGCTTGTTCAGCATGCCGGTGACGACGAGCTCCATCACCTCGCGCTCTCGCGGCGTCAGCAGCGCTCGCTTGCGACGCACCGACTCCACGTCCTCGCGGTCCCGGCGCTTTCGACGATCGATCGCAATCGCCTCGTCCACCGCCGCGAGCAGCACCGCTCCGTCGCACGGCTTTGTCAGAAAATCGACCGCGCCCACCTTCATCGCGCGCACGGTCGTCGGCACGTCACCGTGCCCCGTAATGAAGATGATGGGCCACGACAGGCGCTGCTCGCTGAGCGCCGACTGCAGCTCGAGCCCATCGAGCCCCGGCATCTTCACGTCGCAGATCACGCAACCGGGCCCATCCGACCCTGCCGTCGCGAGAAACTCCTCGGCGCTCGCGTAGGTCTCTACGCGATGGCCGGCAGTCTTCAACAAGCGTCCGAGCGATTTGCGAACCGAATAGTCGTCATCGATCACGAGCACCGTCGGACGACCCTCGGGTATACGCAGCTCCATACAGGTAGCCTCGTTCGTGTGCGCCGCCGCTGCACATCGCGATCAGAAATGTCCCACTCTGACCCAATCGGGAGCAGTTGGGAGACTCTAATCGGTCCCGCGCGATGCGCGCAAGCGGCCCGATTCGCTCGTTACGAGACGAGCGGACCAGGCGCGCCATCCTTCCGCGCGAGCGCGTCCGAGATCATCTGCAGGAGCGACGTGCCATCGAAGGGCTTTCGCAGGTATCCGGTGGCTCCGCATTTTCGCGCTCGCTCGCGCGTCGCCTCGTCGTCGTGCGCGGTGATAAAGATTACCGGCGGAGCCTCGCCGCCCGCTTCGAGCTTCTCTGCGAGCTCGATGCCGCTCATTCCACCGAGGTGCACGTCGAGGATCAGGCATGCGACGCCCTGATCATGCGTGGCGTCGAGGTACTCCTGCGCCGATGCAAACACCTCGGCGCCGAACCCCGCCGACGCGATCAGCCGCGCCACCGCGCGTCGCACCGACAGATCATCATCAATGACAGAGACTACATCTGGCATGTCTGTCAAAGCTCGGAGGAGCCGCGAAAACCCTCAGCAGGATGCTACCGAGCGCGGCGGAGCAGAACCATTGGACCTTGGTCCTACGCTGCCGCCCTGACGAGAGCCGTGCCAGCCGGGATGCTCGTGATCCGTGATCGAAGATACGGCCGGGGGGAGCCGTCGAAGAGTGCTCGCGCGAGTGCGACGCCGGGACGCCGAGTCGATCGGCGTCCCAGCGTTCGCTGTGCACGAAACGCTACTTGCGCTCGGACAGACCCATGATTCGGCCCGGCTGGGCGCCAAAGCTCTCGATGCCGATCTGGCCCGAGGTTGTGAAGCCGATCTGTGCCGCCGGAATGATCGTCCCGTTCCCCGACTTCTCGCCCTTGTTGTCGGGGCCGAGCAGAAGTTCGATGATCGCAAACTGATACTCGAGCGAGCGCGAGTCGCTGTAATTCTCGGCGAATGTCGTGGGTCGCTGGAAGAAGCAGACGACGCGCTTGCCGCCGTCCGATGTCGGGTTCGTCCACGCGGCATTCACCTTCCAGCCCGTCGAACCGGTCACCGTGACAAATCCCGCGTCCATCTTCTGCAGCGTCTTCATCAGTCCTTCCTGCCCGCCCTCCTGCAGCGCAGTGATGAGCGTCTGCTTGTCGGCCGGCGTGTTGTACTGATTGATCGTGATCTCGAGCCCGATCGGTCGGCCCGCGAACGCGCCCATCATGTTCAGCGCCATGCACTGGAAGATCTGCTTGTTCGGGTACTTGTCGTCCGCGGGCGTCGGACCGGCAGCAAAGACACTGCCTGCGAACGCCATCACGAGTGCGCTCACGATTGCGACTCTCTGAATTGCCGAATGATGCTTCATGGTCTCTCAGTCCTCCTTCCGGTTTCGGCGGCACGCAATGGTGACCGCACTCATTCGTTAATTCCCTTGTTGACCAGCACCGACACCTCGACGCGGCGATTGCTCGCGTAGGCCTGCGGGGTGGAATTCGGGTCAGCCGGATGCGACGAGCCCATCGCCGACGGCGTCAGGATTCGCGGCAACGGCACGTTGCAGGTCTGCTCGAGATACTGGATCACGGCCTCGCTCCGCTGCAAGCTGAGCTGCTGGTTGTACGCCCTCGGTCCCGTCGGATCCGTGTAGCCGGCGACTTCGATCAGATAGCCCTTCAGCGTGGTCGCATTCTGTGCGAGCTGCGCAAGCTGCGCCTTGAAGTCGTCCCCGACGACCGTTCCGTTGACGGGGAAATAGATCACCAGATGCGCCTTGACCTCGTAATCCGCAAGATCGGACACGCGCGTGTTCAGCATCTGCAACTGCTTCTGCTGCTCGGCGAGCTTTGCCTGTTGCGCGGCAAGTTCTTCCGCCTGCTGGTCGATCGTCTGCGTGTTCTGGTTAATCTCTTGCTGCTGCACGGCCTGTTGCTGTTGCACGGGCGCGACAACGGTGTTGGCGCTCTGCGCTGCGATGAGCGCGTCCTTTGAGAACGTGACCGAGTTGGCGATCAGGTTGCCGTTCGTGTCGCCGACGCCCTTCACGTCGACCTGCAATCCCGGCAGAAGTACGGTGATGTCGTACGACTGCTTCTTGAAGAACCCGGTCGGCTGAACGACCTGCGTCGCGGCCGTGATCGTGACGGTCACGCCACCGGCCGGCGTCTTGACACTCATCGTGTCGCCGTCGCGGCTGACGATGATTCCCTTGATCTCGGCCTTCTGCCCGGGTCCAAACCCCTGAAACGCGGACACCGGAACGAACGCGGACGCGGCCGTAAGCGTCACGGTAGCAATGGCTAGCGCGACGCGCACGGCTGTCCGACTGTTGGCAATCCTCATATGAAGTCCTCCCGCTCGATTTCGTGAATCACTTCGTAAGCCTTGTGCACACGGTCACCGCCGGAAACCGCCGCCCCCGCGGAACCCACCGCCTCCTCCAAATCCACCGGCGCCCCCAAACCCTCCGGAACGGAACGATCCGAGGTCGCGGCCCGTGGCCTGGCGGTCGAGACCGCCGAAACCGCCGCCGCCGAATCCGCCACCGCCGCCGCCGCCAAAGGAGCTACGGTCCATGGACTGCCAGCCCGACGAAGTGTGCTGCGACCAGCCGCCGCCCTGATCGTGGCTGTAGACGTTTCCGTCATGCGTAGCGTACACGTCACCGTCCTTGGCCGCGACTCCATTTCCAGTGTTGGTGTTGTACTTGAAGCCCCCGGATCCCGCGCCTTCCTGACCCGTGTACGCGTTGCCGTACACGCCGCGCGCGCCACCCGACACGACGCCCGTCGTCGGGTTGTACTTGGCTCCCGCCTGTCCCGCGGCGTAGTTGCCGGTGTAGGCGTTGTAATTTGCGCCGCCAACGGCGCCGCCGCGCGCGCCCGTCGCCGAGTTGTAATACGTGCCACCACGCGCAGCGCCCACGTTGCCCGTATACGGGTTCGCCCACGCCGCGCGCGTGCCCGCGTATGCCGTGTTGCCCCACCGGCCGTACACGTTCGTGGCGGCCGCGCCGCCCCACGCGCCCCAGCCGTAGGACGTGCCCCACGTGTAGGCACCGCCCCAGCCGTAGCCGATCGGACCCCACCACGGATACGCGCACGAGCACGCGAGCCCGATCCCGAATCCCATCGCCCACCCGGCTGCGACCGACCATGTGAACCCGGCGCCAATGCCGTAGCTTGCGGGATAACCAACCCACGTCGTTCCAACGACATACGGCGGATAGTAGTAGCCCGTGCCGTACACCACGACGCCGTCGGTTGTGACGACGGTTCCATAGTAACCGGGCGTGTAGCCGACATAGACGACCTGCGGTGTCGATCCGTAAATCTTCACGTACGTCACATAGAACAGCGGCGAGCTCGGCGGAATCGTGTAGATGGCTCCCGGAACCGACGTCGCGATCGTCCACGGACCGGTCGCCTGGCCCGACATGAACCACACGCCGTTCTGCACCGCATAGAAGCTGGCCGGATCGGTCTCGATGACCGGAACAACCGAGTTCTGCGCGTACTGGAGCGTTGTCCCGTCGATCGACTTGAACTTCGGTGCTCCGTCGTAGTTCACCGTCAGCGTCGCCGCGCTCCGCGTGATCGTCGCGGTCTGAGGAATACTGTTGGCGATCACCGACTCCTCGGCCTGCGGAGTTCCGGCGACCGATACGAGCACGCCCGCCTTCGGATGCTCGGGCGGGATCTTGGCAAAGTCGGCGGGAAGCGCATTCGCCGCCACGTACTGCCACGGGCCCGCGATCGCGGCCGACGAGAACCACCTTCCCGAAATCAGCACATAGTACTGTTGCGACACCGTCTCAAAGAGCAGCTGGCTCTGCGTGTTCGTCGCATAGAGGAGCGTCGTTCCCGCAATCGGCGCAAGCTGTGCCTGTCCCTGCAGGACGATCAGCTCCGCCGGAACCGTGCTGATGTGGACGGCAGGTATCGTGTTCGTTTTTGCGGCATTCTTGAGCGACAGCGTGTTTCCGTTGCTGTCGGTCGAGTCGAGGGGCGCCACGACCTTGCTCTGCTCGAGCGCGGTGGCGATCTTGTCGCCGTTGCTCGGTCCCTTGCTGTCGAACGTCCACGGACCGCCGAGACTGCTCGCAGCCATCCAACCGTCCATGATGGACAGGTCGTATTGCGCTTTGGACGGATCGAACAGGATCAGCGCCTTTGTGTTGATCACGCGCTGCAGCTTCGACTTCTCGACCGGCCCAAGCACGGGCGGCCCGTCGACGAGCACCAAAACCGCCGGCGTCGTGCTGATGATGATGGTGGGCGGCGTATTCTCGACCGCAAACGTCGGGACGCCCTTGGCGCCTCCGGACGCCGCGAGCGCTGTTTCAAGCCGATCGAGCGGAACGAAGACCGGCGCGACCGGGATCGCCGACTGGAGCGTGGAGACGGCCTGCGCGTTCAGGTCGGGCGAGGTCGGAAACGTCGCCTTTGTGATGGCAAAGTCTTCGAGCGTCACGACCCTGTTGATCTTGTCGACTTCGGTGCGTGCCGTGAAATAGACGACGCCATAGGTCTTGTCATTGGATCCGGATGCCTGGAACCCCACGGCCGAGAACGCAGCGAGCGAATTGTCCTGCCACGTGTCGACCTGCGGGTGGTAGAGCGAAAACGTCCCGCCGCCCGATGTGAATGTCCGCGGCCAGTTTCCACCCGGCTCGGTCGATTGCGGAGTGCCGGCGGCGCCGGAACCCTGGGCCAGTACGCTAACAGGGCCCGCCAGGAACAGTGTCCCGATCAAGATGACAAAGGCAACGCGTTGAATCGACTTCCCCACGACGATCTCCCCTGGATCCCGGCGAAATCGAGTCCGCCGGTCCTGTCACTGATGAGTTCGGATTGTCGAAATGCGGCGCGAGCCCGGCCACATTTCACGCTTCGCACCGCGCGGACGCATGGCGCACCTCGTAGCTTACAAACGCAACCGTCGGGATACTATTGGACCTTGGTCCAACTCACGCGTCAGAAGCGCAGGATGAACTTCAGACCGAGAAACCTGGTGTACCTCGGCGTCGTCTCGGTGTCGCTCTGCTCGCCGGCGTAGGGCTCGAGCGAGAAGTGCTTGTTGATCGCGATCGCCACGCCCGCGTCGTACACGACCCTGTTCCACTTCTCGTACCTCGAGTCGTAGAAGACCTCCGTCTCAACATACGGCGTCACCGCTCGCTCCCTCACCTTGAAGTCGCGTCCGAACTGCAGCTTGTTCCGGTATCGCGTCGAGAACCCCGAGTCGAGCCACCGGAGCTCGATACGATTCCGATCGTTCACGAACCAGCCGTGTCCAAGCGACGCGTGCGGAGTCGTCTGGAACAGCATCCGGTTCTCAAACGTCGGATCCTTGCCTGGGTCCTGCACGCGTCCGAACCGGTAGCCGGCGCGCGCGTCCATCCACTTGTTGACGTCGTACACAATGTCGCCGCCGATGAGCCCATTCGAGTAAGACGACTCACGGTCGGATTGGCCGGCTACGTCGAGAAAGAGCTGCGTCCGCGGATTCAGCCTGAAATAGACCTGGAGCTCGGGCCACGTCTCGTTGATCGTGTCGGACTCCTGCTGCCCGGATACCGACGGCACACACGACACGGAGATTGCAAGCCAGACAACGAACGCTATCCACGTTCTCATCGATTCACGGTTCCTGGTGGATGCTGTGCGGACTCGTA
>JBGAKX010000116.1:0-13883 GCA_044224215.1 Blastocatellia bacterium | reverse complement strand
GGCCGCAAGCGCCTCGAGCGCCGTCGTGCTCACGCCCGCCTCGAGCGCCGCGGCGGCAAAGTCGCTCGCGCCCGCGAACGGCGCGTGCTCGATCGCGCGCTCGAGCGCGGGACGCTCCGCGCTGCCGATCCCGCGCACCATTCGCAGCCCCATGCGCACCGCGCGCCCCTCGCACGCCGAGTCCCACCCGCTGCGGTTCACGTCGATAGCCAGGAACGGCACGCCGTGCCGCCGCGCGTCGCCTGCGATCGTCGCCGGCGAGTAGAACCCCATCGGCTGCGCGTTCAGCAGCGCGCAGTAGAACTCCACCGGGTGGTAGAGCTTCAGGTACGCCGACGCGTAGACGAGCACCGCAAACGACGCGGCGTGCGCCTCGGGAAACCCGTAGTCCGCGAACCCGGTCACCTGTCCGACGATCGACTCGATGGTCTTCTCGTCGTAGCCGTTCGCGCGCATCCCGCCGCGCAGGCGGTCGAGCAGCGCGTTCATCGCGGCGTGCGAGCGTTTCGAGCCCATCGCGCGCCGCAACTTGTCGGCCTCGGACGGCGTGAAGCCCGCGGCCGCGACCGCAACCTTCATGAGCTGCTCCTGAAAGAGCGGAACGCCGAGCGTGCGTTTCAGGATCGGCTCGAGCGAAGGATGCGGATACGTCACCTTCTCGCGGCCCGCGCGCCGGTTCAGGTACGGATGCACCATGCCGCCCTGGATCGGGCCTGGCCGGATCAGCGCGACCTCGACGACGAGGTCGTAGAAACAGTTCGGACGCATGCGGGGCAGCGTGTTCATCTGCGCGCGCGACTCGATCTGGAACAGCCCGACCGTGTCGGCCTTGCACATCATCTCGTAGATCTTCGGATCATCGAACCCGAGCCGGCCAAGGTCGATCTCGACGCCGGTGTTCTCGTTCACGTACTTGATCGCCATCCCGATCATCGTCAGCATCCCCAGGCCCAGCAGGTCGATCTTGACGAGCCCGGCGATCGCGGCGTCGTCCTTGTCCCACGCGATGACGGTGCGGTCGGGCATCGTCGCCGGCTCGACCGGCACGACGTTGGCGATCGGTCCGTCCGAGATCACCATCCCGCCGACGTGGATCGACATGTGGCGCGGGAAGCTCTCGATCCCGTCGCACAGCTCCTGCAGGAGCGCGATCTCGCGCGAATCGTCCGCGAGCCCGGCGGCGCCGGCAGCGTCGCGAATCGCGCCTTCGTCGGAACGGTTCCAGCGATGGAGCCGTTTCGACGCCGCGTCGACCTGCGCGACCGTCAGCCCGATCGCCTTCCCAAGGTCGCGAACCGCCGACTTTGGCCGGTAGCTGATCACCTCCGACACCATCGCCGCGCGGTCGCGGCCGTACTTCTCGTAGACGTACTGGATGACGTCCTCGCGGTCCTGGTGCGCGATGTCGATGTCGATGTCGGGCGGCTCGGTGCGCCCCTCGGACAAAAATCGCTCGAAGAGCAGTTCCAGCCCCACCGGATCGACCGCCGTGATCCGCAGCGAATAGCAGACGGCAGAGTTCGCCGCCGAACCGCGGCCCTGGCACAGGATCCCGCGCTCACGGCAGAACCGGACGATGTCCCAGACGATCAGGAAATACCCGGCAAGCCCCAGCTGTTCGATCAGCGCCAGTTCGTACGAGATCTGCGCGTTGGCCTTTGGCGTCATCGGGTGGTAGCGCTCGCGCGCGCCCTCGTAGACCAGCCGGTGGAGATAGCTGAACTCGGTCTCGCCGTCCGGAACCGTGAACGACGGCAGCCGGTAGACGATGCGGTCGAGCGCGACGTCGCAGCGCGACGCGATCTCGATCGTGCGTTCGAGCAACTCCGGGCTGCGCGGAAAGAGCGCGCGCATCTCGGCGGCCGATTTGAGGTAGTGCTCGCCGTTTGGCCTGAGCCGCGCGCCGGCCTCGGCGAGCGTCGTGTGCAGCCGGACGCAGCTCATCGCGTCGTGCAGCCGCCGGCCGTCGGGTGTCGCATACCGCGCGTCGTTCGTGGCGACGGCGGGCAGGCCCTCGGCGCGTGCGAACGCGAGCAGCGCGGCGGCGATGCGGTCCTCGTCCTCGACGAGGTGACGCTGCACCTCGACGTAGAACCGGTCGCCGTAGAGCTCCGCGAGCCGGCCCGCGACGCGGCGCGCCTCCGCGGTGTGGCCGGCGGCGACCGCGCGCGCGAGGTCTCCGTGAAGACAGCCCGAGAGCGCGATGACGCCGTTGCGCCAGCGGTCGAGCATCTCGTGGGTGGCGACGGACTCGCCCTTGGGGCGGCCGGTGCGTGCGTCGGTGACGAGGCGCGAGATCGAGCGGTAGCCGTCGTCGTTTGCGGCGAGCAGCGTCAGGTGCGCGCCGCTCTCGGTCGTGACCTCGGCGCCGTAGATCGGCTTGATGCCGGCTTCGCGGGCGGCCTGCCAGTGGCGTACCACGCCGTAGAGCCCGTCGCGATCGGTGAGCGCGAGCGCTGGATATCCGAGCTCGGCCGCGCGCTTGACCATCGTCTCGGGGTGCGAGGCCCCGTCGAGAAACGTGAAGTTCGAGTGGGAGTGGAGTTCGAGGTACTTGACTTCGTTAGGAACCACACGCAGAGACGCAGAGCCGCTGAGCCTTTTCCGATTTCGTGTTTTCTGATTCGCGTTTATCCGCTTCATCTGCGTTCATCCGCGGCCCGTTTTCAGTCGAACTCCCCCTGCACGAACCACCCCTCCGCCGTCTCGAACGCCCACAGCATCCGCCCGGCGTGCGTCAGCACCACGTGGTAGTCGCGCGCGTAGGCGTCGCCCCACCATTCGCCGCTCAGCCGGTGCGGGGCCGAGAACTTCACCGCCTCGGCAACCTCGAACGGCCGGGGCGGCGAGACCAGCCGCAGGACCCGCCCGAGCGGCGGCACATCTGCCGCTCCGCCGACCATCCGGCCCGTGTCGTCGGGCTCGTACCGCCGCCACGCGAGCCGCGCCTCGGGCCGGTGCACGTCCACCGCGACGGGCGACACCGCGCCGTCGGGGCCGAACCGCGCGCGCAGCCGCTCGACCGTGGCCTCCAGTTGCTCCGAATCGCGGTACGCGCGAAACAGCTCCCGCTGCTCGGCGCGCGCCGGCGGCGCATCGACAACCGCAAGTCTGAGTTTCATCACCGGTCCCTCCAGTTCCAACCGTTCGATCCGCAACCTGAGCAGCGTCCACAACGCGCGCGGCGAGAGCGTCGGCCGCGCCAGGCGTAGCGGCACCTCGACGTCCGCGGCGCCGTCGAGCGTCAGTTCCAGCCGAACCTCCGAGCACGCGAGCGCCCGGTCGGCCAGCGCGGCGAGCACGCGGTCGCACAGCGCGCGCACGCGGAACAGCAGTTCGTCGACGAGCGCCGCCGCCGGTTCGAGGTCTTCGGCCGCCTCGACGAGCACGGGCGCAGCCCGCGCCGTGAGCGGCGTCGGATCGAGTCCGCGTGCGAGCCGGTGCGCGTGGACGCCCTCGATCCCGAGTCGCGCGCGAACGCCCTCCTCGGGCAGCCGCGCCAGGTCGCCGAGAGTGCGCACGCCGAGCTGTCGCAGCCGGTGCAGCGCGCGCGCGTCGAGCGGCGCGGCCTCGATGGGAGCGGGCGCAAGCGCCCTGGCTTCGCAACCCTTTGGCACGTTGGCGGTGTCGTGCCGGCCGTAGCGGGCAACCACGACCGCCGTGAACCGGCCGCCCGCGGCCACGATACGCGCGGCATACCCGGCAGCGCGGACCGCGCGGCGGGTTGCGGCGACGAGCCGGGGTTCGGTCGCGTGGAGCCGTTCGAGCCCGTCGGGCAGAAAGCACCAGCAGCCGAGCGTTTCGTCTTCGACCTCGGGTGCGAGGGCGAGCAGCGCTTCGCGCACGCGAACGTGTTCGGCGCGGCAGTAGTCCATGTCGAGGGGGAGGATGGCCGCATCGGCGCACGTGGCGGCAGCGGCAGGCGGGCTCATCCCGATCGAGACGCCGAGCCCCGCGGCATCGGGCGAACACGCGACGACCGCCGGCCGGGCGCCCGCGATGAGCGCGAGCGGTCGGCGGCGCAGGTCGGCGTCGCGCCGCCGGTGGGCCACGACGGAAAAGTGGGGGACAAAGATGGCGATAACGCGCATGGATTCTTCGGCGTCTTTGCGCCTTTGCGTCTCTGCGTGATTCTTCTCGTCCACGCAAAGACGCAAAGACGCAAAGGAAACAAGACCGCGAAGATCAACTCCACCCGAACCGGCTGCGCGAGACCCGCACGGCAGTTCCGGTCTGCGCGGGTTCGAGACTGCGCCTGGCGCCGCCGCCCGCCACCTCCAGCCTGAGCGCCGCGAGCGACCCGAGCAGCCCCTCCGACCCCGGCGGCGGCTCGGTGACGATGACCACCGCGGCCTGCCCGTCGCGCGCCGCGCGCTCGAGCCGCGCGAGCGCGGTCCGCGCGTCGGCCGGGATCGCGCCCTGCACTCTCCCGAGATCGACCGCGACGAGCGCCATCCCTCCCCCCGCCAGCAGTTCGGCCGCCGCGATCCCGTCGGCGAGGCTCGCGACGCGGCAGACCAGCAACCGCCCGAGCGCGCGCACCAGTTCGGGCGAGAGCGAGAAGAACGACCGCGAGACATCCACGAGCGCCGCCCGTTCTCCGACCGCGAGCGCCCCGGCGAGCGAGCGTACGGCGAGCCCCAGCTTCCCGCACGACGGCGGCCCGGCCAGTTCCGTCACGTATCCGCATGGCAATCCCCCGCCCGGCAGCGCGGCATCGATCCGTGCAAGCCCTGTTTTCACAACACGATCCGGACGGATCGTCACACCGCCGGCGCCCCGCCGGACTGCGCCCGACCGGGTCAGATCCGCCAGGGTTGCCGGCTGCCGTCGACTTTTGCCCTGGACCGCGAGCGCGTCGACGTAGATCGGTTGCAACTGTTCGTTTGCCGGCTGAAGGCGAAACCGTCCCTTCTCCGGAAAGACGCGTTTGAGCGTCGCCGTCCCGTCCGCGAGCAGCGCCACCGCGATCTCGCCCGTATCGACGGTCGGCTGCTGGCGGATGAGCACCAGGTCTCCGTCGAGGATGTGATCATCTTTCATGCTGTCGCCGCGAACTTCCAGAAAGTAGCATTCGCCGCGGACCATGTGGCGCGGCATCGGGATCGCGTCCTCGAGCCGCTCGATCGCCTCGATCGGCTGGCCGGCCGCGATCGTGCCGCGCAACGGGACGAGGACGGTGTCGGACGTCCCTTCAGGTTTTTGACCCAGCTCCAGCCCGAACGCATTGCCCGACCGGCGGACGAATCCCTTGCGCTCGAGCGCGACGAGGTGCTCCTGAACGGTCGGCGCAGAGAGGTCGAGCGCGCGCGCGAGCTCGCGAACGCTTGGCGAATAGCCCTGTTCGCGTTCGAGCCGGCGGGCGGTTTCGAGGACCTCGTTCTGCTTGCGGGTGAGCACGGAAACACCATGCCATACAAAACCCGAACATGGCAATGCAGAAGAGGAAGACAGGCCGCAGATAAACGCAGATTCACGCGGATCTACATGGATCTAGCGCCGGCGGCCGCCTCCGCCCATACGTCCGCCGCCCATGCTGCGTCCGCCGCCGCCATAGCTTCGGTTCATCGAACCGCTGCGCGGCGCCGGCGACCGCTGGTACGACGAGAAGTCGCGCGTTCGGCTCGCGCCCATGTTTCGCGACGCCCGGTCGCGTTCCAGCTGGTCGCGCGTTCCTCGATCAAACTGGCCCGGATCGATCCTGCTGCGATCGACGTCCCGCGTGCCCGTATCCGGCCGGTCGCGGTCACGCGTCGACGGCTTGCCTTCCGCCGTCATGCTGTCCCCCGGTCTCGTGGTGGGTCTGTTCTCACCCCTTCCCTGAGGCCGCTCGACCTGGTCCCACTTCCCGTTCTCGTACTTGCTCCACGACCCGTCCTGGCCGCGCTTGTACACGTTGCCGTCCTTGCCGGCATAGATGTTGTCGCCGTTCGACCCGACAAAACCGCCCTCGGACCCGCGACGCGTGATCGCGCCGCCCTCGTCGGTTCGCGTCACACGCGTCGTCGTGCCCGTCGCCGAGTTCGTCACGCGCGACGTCTTTGCCCAGTCGTCACCGCGCTGCACGGCGGTGGAGCCCCAGCTGCCATAGACATTCGAGCCCTGCCGTGTCACAGCGCCGGTGCCCGTCCGCGGATTGTAGGCAGCGGCGACACCTCCGGCCCCGCCCGGCCCCCATGCAGCCACGCCGCGTGAATACGTTCCCGTCGTCGAGTTGTACCGGGCGCCGTATGCCACGCCGCCGTACGGGCCATACGCCCGCGCCGAATATCCGTACCGGCCCGTGTACGGGTTGTACCATGCCGACGACCCGTACGTTCGGCCATACGGGTAATAGGCAGGATAGTAGCCTCCGTACCAGACATACGGCGGGTAGTACCAGCCCGAGCCCCACACGCAGCAGCCCCACCCGATCATCATGCCCGTGTAGCCCGCGTAGTACCCAAAGTCCACCCAGTCGTCGCTCTCGTCGTCGTCCTCGACGGTCACGTACGTCACCGGATACGACGGCGAACTCGCGGGTATCTCGTAGATCTGGCCCGGCACCGAACTTGCGACGCTCCACGGACCGTTGGGCCCGGTCGCCATGAACCAGACGCCCTCGAAACACATGTAGTAGACGTCGCCGACCTTGATGATGTCCTTGTCGGTGTTCACGGCCCTCTGGACGGTGGTCCCTTCGACGGCCTTGTACTCGGGGTTGCCACTGTAGGCGACCTCTGGGGCCTGCAGCTCCTTCTTGTTCACACGAGCTGTCGTCGGGACGTTTGCCAGCAGCACTGCGTCGATCGCCTCGTCGGTTCCCGGTACGGACGCCCGCACGTACGACCGCGTGTGCGACCGCGGGATGTTCTTGAAGTCCTCCGGCAGGTTTGGCGTGGCGAACGTCCACGGTCCGCTGAAATTGGGCGCCGAAAACCACCGCCCCGAAACCAGGTAGTAGAGCGTCCCCGTCGTTCCCATCCGGAACACGTCGCTGTCGGTGTTGCTGACCCACTCGAGCCCGGTCCCTTCGACGTGAATGTACTTGGGCGCGCCGGCGAGCAGGATCAACTCGGCAGGCTGCGTCGTCGCGTACACGACGGGCGCCGACGTGACCGTCTTGCCGGGGAGGTTTGCCTTGACGTCCTTCCAGTCGTCGTCGGCCGGCAGTGTGTTGAACGCGTCGGGGAGCTTGCCTGCGGGAGTCCACGGCCCGACGAGCGACAGCGACTTCAGCCACGTGTCGCCGTTGCGCAGGTAGAGCTGCTTTGCGGTGCCGAACTGGAACAGGTCCCAGTTCGTGTTCACGGCATACTTGAGGTCGTTGTCCTTGATCGGACTCCATACGGGCTCGCCATCGACGCCCACGAGGATCGCGGGCAGCTCGCTGAAGTACACCCGTGGCGGATCGGCCTTGAGGTTGTCGGCATCCTTTACCTTCAGACTGCTCCGCTCGATGCTCGCGAGCACGCGATCGAGCGCGATCACCCGGTCGCCTTCCGGGTACGCCTTCATGATCTCGGAGACGATCTCCTGATTCTCGGTCTTGGAGAGCGTCTGGAAATTGGATTCAGTGATTGCGAGCTTCGAGAAGTTCACGAGGCGCTCTTCGACCGAGACCGTGCTGTCCGCCTGGATCTGAATCACGCCAAGATCGGGCTTTGCAGCTCCGGTCTTGAGATACGAAACCGCTGCGTACGCCGTCAGGCGCTTCTGGTCGACCCAATCCGAGACCTGGGGCTGGTAGAGCACGATCTTCGCGCCACTCGGCGCGGTGTAGCCGCGCGGCCAGCCGCCGTCGACTCGCGCAGCCGCCTTCGCGACCGACGTTGTCGTCTGCGGCACCTGCGCGGCCGCGCCCCGAACAGGCTGCGTGCCGAGCGCCACGACACCACACGCGATCGCGAGTGCGACACTGCGCACGCACAACGAATTCCGTGATTTCATATGATCTCCCGTCCCGCAATCTACAGGTTGGTAGGGATCATACGTATCGACGAATCCTATGACCAGTACCAGCAGTCGTGGAGCCGGGATGGAAAGAAACGGCCGCAGAGTTACGCGAATTTGCGCTTTTCTGCGGCCTGCCCCCCGAAAATGCGGAAGCACGAGAGCGGCGACGCTCCCGTGCTTCCCGTGCGCCGAGCGGAGGTGCCACAACGCCCGGATCGCTCTTCCCTGTGCCCGGCCGGCTACCGACCGGAGATCTTCAACGTCACCGTCTGCGGCTCGCCCATCGTCCGAGCGAGCTTCTCCTCGGCCTTGGACTGCGGAACCTTGAAGTCGACCGTTCCGGTGAGCGACCTCACCTGTGAGAGGTAGTAGGTCGCGCCGTACTTGTTGAACACGACCGCCGCCTGGCCAGTGTGGTCGATGTCGATCGGCGACGTCGTGACGAATGCCGATGCCGAACCGTCCGCCTTCCGGAAGACAAGGACGTTCGAGCCGCGCCGTTCGACCGAATAGTCACCCGATGGCAGTTCGACCTTGCCGGTCGAAAAACTGAACGGAACGTGCACGGTAAACCGGTTGTCGAGATTCGCGGATGCCGTCGATGCGAACGCCACCAGCGTCAGCGCCACGATCGCAAGCAGGCCGGCCGAGCGCCGCCACGCGGACGCCGCCTGTCGCAGTGAATGCGCAATTGAAGTTGAATTCGTCATGGTCGTTATCTCCTGCTTACACAATGTCCTCGGCCGTGACCGAAGGCGCCGGGTCGTCGTCTGCCCCCGCGTTTGCCCCGCTTCGGCCACCGTGGTACGGTGACCGCCTTGCGAGATGTGGGCGAGTGAAAGATCCCGTCCGAACACGTGTTGCAGCATGCGACTGCAGACGGGCAGAAATCCTTAGGCTCCTCTGAAGAGAGTCTGAATTTGTTCTGAAGGCGCAGATGGCTGACCGCGGCGACCGAGTGTTCGACTTTGACGACTTCCGCCTCGACCTGGTGGACCGGTTGCTGTTCCGTGGAGGCGAGCTCCTGTCGCTTCCACCAAAGGCCGCCGACACGCTTGTCGTCCTCGTCGAGAACCGCGGCCACGTCGTCTCGAAGGACGAGCTGATGCGGACCGTCTGGGCCGACGCGTACGTCGAAGAGAACAACCTCAGCCAGGCGATCTCGGTCTTGCGAAAGGTACTCGGCCAGTCGGCTGCGGGCCGCGGCTACATCGAGACCGTCACGAAACGCGGGTATCGATTCGTTTCGGGCGCCCAGTCCGACGCCGGTCCTCTGACGCCAAGCGACGGCGCGGGCCGCGCACCCGTCGCGCCTCTCGACGTTGACGACGCCGAGCCCGCGGGCGGGGCCATGGCGCTCGAGTCCGCGCAGTACATCGTGAGACCGGTCGACGAGCTCTTCCAGGCCGCGATCGGACGGCGAGACAGCATCGTGCTCGTCAAGGGCGCACGACAGATGGGCAAGACGTCGCTGCTCGCGCGAGGGTTGCACAATGCGCGCGCCGCCGGCTCGCGCGTCGTGCTCACGGATCTCCAGGACCTCGGGTCGTCGGATATCGTGTCTGCCGAGACGCTGTTCATCACGCTCGGAAAGGCGATGGCCGACCAGCTCGACCTCGACGCGTCACCGCGCGATGCCTGGGATCCTGACGACAGCCCGAACGTGAACTTTGCACGATTCGTGCGGCGCGAAGTGCTCGCGCGCGACGAGCACGTCGTCTGGGCGCTCGACGAGGTCGATCGGATCTTTCCGTATCCCTACACGAGCGAGGTCTTTGGCCTGTTTCGCGCGTGGCACAACCGCCGCGCGCTCGAACCGACGGGCCCGTTTCGCAAACTCACGCTCGCGATGGCGTACGCCACAGAGGCAAACCTGTTCATCACGGACCTCAACCAGTCGCCGTTCAACGTCGGAACGCGAGTGACGCTCGAGGACTTCACCCTCGCGGAAGTCGCAGAGGCGAATCGACGTCACGGCTCGCCGCTCGTCGACGACAAGGACGTCGCCACGTTCTATGCGCTCGTCGGTGGTCAGCCGTACCTCGTCGCCCAGGGGCTCTATACGCTCCACGCGGGCATGCCGCTCGACGAGCTTGTGACGCGCGCATCGTCGGTCGACGGGCCGTTCGGCGACCATCTGCATCGCACGCTGCTGCTCGTCGCGCGCGAGCCCGTGCTCGTGGAGGCGCTGCGCCACGTGCTCGAGCGCACCGCGACGCCGAACGAGGAGGCGTTCTACCGGCTGCGCAGCGCGGGCGTCCTGCTCGGCGACTCGGCGTACGACGCGCGACCCCGATGCCTGCTCTACGCGATCTACCTCGAGCGCAACCTCCCGCAGTGACTCGCCACACGCGTCGGGATTTGTGGTAGGATTCGCCGACGACCAGCTTCGAACGCCCGACCAGGTGCCGGTTGGAACGCGTCGAGATTTCGGCCCAGACCGGAGGCTCCGTGTCACAGATCCACGACGGCACCGAACGCAGCCTGCCATTCTTTGTTGTCGGCGGTACGCTCGACCGCGACGCGCCGAGCTACGTTCCCCGCGAGGCCGACGAGGAGCTGTTCATCAACCTGACGCACGGCCGCTTCTGTTACGTGCTGACGTCGCGGCAGATGGGCAAGTCCTCGCTGATGGTGCGCACGGCCGCCCGCCTGCGCGGCAGTGGCAGCACGGCGATCGTCCTCGACCTGACCGAGATCGGTCAGAACCTCACGGTCGAGCAGTGGTATCGCGGACTGTTGTCGATCGTCGGTGAACAGACCGGGCTCGATTCCGAACTGAGCGCGGCGTGGCGAGGCGCGTCCGACCTCGGGCCGATGCAGCGATGGGTTCGCGCGATCCGCGAGGTCGTGCTGCCGTCGCTCGCGGGCGAGGTCGTGATCTTTGTCGACGAGATCGACGCGGTTCGCAGCCTGCCTTTCTCGACTGACGAGTTCTTTGCGGGAATTCGCGAGCTCTACAACCGCCGCTACGACTCGCCCGAGCTGAACAGACTGACGTTCTGTCTGCTCGGTGTCGCTTCGCCATCGGATCTCGTGCGCGAGACGCGCACGACGCCGTTCAACATCGGCGCCCGCATCGTTCTGAACGACTTCACGACGGAGGAAGCGCAGCCGCTCGCTCGCGGTCTCGGCGACGACAGGGCCGTGAGCGCGGTGCTGCTCGACCGTGTCCTCTACTGGACGTCCGGCCATCCGTACCTGACCCAGCGGCTGTGCCACGCGGTGGCCGCCGATCGGATGGTCCAGAGCGCAGCGGCAGTTGACGTCGTCTGCCAGCGGCTGTTTTTGTCTCCCGCCGCTCGCGAGAGCGACGACAACCTCCTGTTCGTCCGCGACCGGATTCTCCGCAGCGATCTCGATCTTGCGGAACTGCTCGGCCTTTACCGGCGAATACGGGCCGGCGAGCGCATCCGCGTCGACGAATCGAATCCGCTCATCACGGTGCTTCGGCTGTCGGGTATCGTGTGCGACCAGGGTGGCGTCCTGACGCCGCGCAACAGGATCTATGCGAGCGTATTTGACGATGCGTGGGCACGCGAGAACCTGCCCGCGGCCGACGTTCGAAGGCAGAAGCGTGCGTTCAAGCGCGGAATCCTGCGCAGCGCCGCGATCGCCGCCGTTGCCATCGGCTTGATGGCATATCTCGTCTACGACGCGACGACGCATCGACGGACGGCGGAGACGGCGCAGCAGACCGCCGAGCACGAGAAGGGTCTCAACCGCCGGCTTCTGTATGTCGCGCACATGAATCTTGCGTATCAGTCGCTCGATCGCGGTGACTACGGACGGGTGAGCCAGATTCTCGAGCAGGAGCTGCCCGAACCGGACAAGGGCGACGAGCGGGGCTTCGAGTACTACTACCTGTGGCGCCAGATGCACGCCGAGGAGAAGCTGCTTCACGTCCAGAGCGCCGTCAACGACATGCGCTACTCACCCGACGGGCAGGTCCTGGTCACCGCGGACGGGTCGGGAGTGGTGAGCTTTCGGGATGCCCAGTCCGGAGCGATCATTCGGCAGACGGAGTCGATGCTTTCACCCGCATACGGCCTGACGTTTTCACCGGATGGACGTGCGGTGACGGCGGTGACGGGCCAGGGCGAGGTGCGTGTCATCGACCGCGCGACGGCAAAGTTCCTGCGGACGATCAAGTCGGAAGGAGTGCGGCTGCAATCCGCGGCGTATGCGCCTGATGGCAGGCTCGTCGCGGCTGGTTTCGCGTCCGGGTCGATCAATGTCGTCGACCCGGATACGGGCGCCGTTCGATCGGCGCGCGTCGAGGGCAACTCCACCAATGCCGGGGTTGGGCTGTCGCCAGACGGCGCCACGCTCATCGTCGGAGACCAGTCCGGGTATGCGGCCGTCTGGGACACGGCGGGGATGCGCGAACGTTACTCGATTCGCGATTCGAAGCGAATGGTGCACACGGCCGAGTTCTCGCCCGACAGCACACTGCTTGCACTCGGGCTCGAAAACGGAGACATCGAAATCCTCGAAGTCGCATCAGGGCGGACGATTACGAGTATCAAGTCCGGCAACTCTGCCACGATGCGATTCTCGAGCGACGGCACGCGGCTCGCAATCGGGACGCTCAAGAGCACCGTGAACGTGTACGACGTTGCGACGGGAGCACGCGTCGCGTGGTTTCCTGGCCACACCGAGGCCGTGTTTGCCGTTGCCTTCTCGCGCGACGGCCGGACGATCGTGAGCGGTGCGCCGGACAACACGATCCGATTCTGGGACGTGACCTCGTCGGGTCGCGAGCCGCAGGTGCTGACCGATCACAGGGCGGAGGTCTACTCGGTCAGGTTCTCGCACGACGGCAGCCGGCTCGCGTCGGGGAGTTTTGACGGAGTCGTGATCATTCACGACCTCGCCGGAGCGCGACCGCCGATCCGGATTCAGGCGCACAACGGCCGCGCGCGGGCGGTCGCGTTTTCGCCCGACGATGCGACGCTCGCAAGCTGCGGCGACGACGGCCGCGTGCGTCTGTGGGATGCGATGACTGGAGCGCCGGTCTGGTCGTTCGAATTGCACACGGACCAGGTGTTCTCGATTTCGTTCTCGCCGGACGGAAAGCTGCTCGCCTCGGGGAGCTTCGATCACACGGTGCGCGTGTGGGACCTCGCGACGCGAACGTGCATCAAGACGTTCGACTCCCCCGACCGGCGTGTCGAGTGCGTTTCGTTTTCACCCGATGGATCGCAGCTCGCGGCGGGCGGAGAATCGCTGACGGTTCGCGTGTGGGACACCCGCACGTGGGAGCTCGTGCGCACGCTCGAGGGACATACGGACTGGACGAACGCGATCACGTACTCGGCGGACGGACAGTTTCTGGCGTCTGCCGGCAGCTATACCGACGCGACGGCGCGCGTCTGGAACGCTGCGACCGGGGCGCCCGTGTACGTCTTTCGCGGGTTTGGCGCGACAAGTGGTTTCGGCGCCGGCGGAGAGATCACGCCCTCGGGCCGGGCGAATTGCCTGGCGTTCTACCCCGGCGGGTCAAGCCTGGCGCTCGGCACAGTGGATCGGACGGTGAAGCTGTTCGACATGCTCTCGGGCGAGGAGATGCACACGCTGTCGACCGGTCACGAACTGCAGATCTACTCGATCGCGTTCTCGCCGGACGGAACGATGCTCGCCACCGCGAGCGCCGACACGACGATCCGGCTGTTCCGGGCGGCGAGGCCGGAAGAGGTGTTCGCGAACCGGTAGCGCCAGGTGCACGACCCTTTCAGGGTCGTATCGGACTGTCGCCAGTACCGGGGGTCGTCGTCGCTACGCTCCTCGACCCCCGGCTATTCTTGCGCACCCCTTCGGGGTGCCTCGGAATCCCGATCGCGGCAACGTCCAACTGCCGTGCTGAAGCATGTTCCAGTCCGCGGCACCCCGAAGGGGTGCTGTGCAATAGCCGGGGGTCGAGACGCGGGAAAGGATGCTCCAGTCCG
>JBGAKX010000115.1:0-14191 GCA_044224215.1 Blastocatellia bacterium | reverse complement strand
CCGCTGCTCAAGTTCGGTCCGGCGCGACCGAGGAGGGGCTGCGCACGCTCGAGCGCGCGGTCGAGGGCCGCGAGATTCACCGGTCGCACGCGCGCAACGATTCTGATTTTGCGGAACTCAGGTCGGATGCGAGGTTCCAGGAGCTCGTCGGCCTGACGACCGGCTGATCGTGCCGAGGACGCCACTCGGTGGCGTAATGGCAACGGCATGAAGCACTTCGCGAATTCATGGGACGGGGTGGCGTCCGACGGGGCGTCGCGTGGTCTGAGGATCGTGGCGATTGGCGGCGGGACGGGGCTCGCGACGCTGCTCGGAGGGCTCAAGGCACACGTCGGCGCCGACATCGGTCCGCCGGGCGACGGGCTCACCGCAATCGTCACCGTCACCGACAACGGAGGCAGTTCGGGCCGGCTTCGCGAAGAGTTCAACATTCTGCCGCCGGGCGACATCCGAAACTGCATGGTAGCGCTCGCCGAGGACGAGCAGCTCATGACGAGGCTTTTCCGATACCGGTTTGCCGGGGATGGGACCCTCGGCGGGCACTCGTTCGGAAACCTGTTCCTGACCGCGCTGACCGATGTCATGGGTGACTTCCTCGAGGCGGTGAAGACGTCCAGCGAAGTGCTCGCCATCACCGGACGAATCTTCCCGTCGACGCGCGACGTCGTCGATCTTGTTGCGGAACTCGAGGACGGACGGCTGGTGCACGGCGAGCACGAGATCGCGACTGCCGGGGTGCCCGTACGGCGCGTGTCCTTGTCGAATCGCGCGTGCCGGCCGCTTCCCGAAACACTTGAAGCGATTGCGAGCGCCGACCTCGTGGTTCTGGGCCCGGGCTCGCTGTTTTCGAGCATCATCCCGAACCTCCTCGTTCCAGGGGTCGCGGACGCGCTCGAGCGCACGCGCGCGCCAAAGCTCTATGTCTGCAACTGCATGACACAGAAGGGCGAGACAATCGGGTACACGGTCGAGGACCATCTGCGCGCCATCCTCGAGCACGCGCCGGGATTCGCGCCCGACGTCGTGCTCGTCAACCCGTTGAGGGTGTCGGAGGCGACGCGCGCCAAGTACCTCGCGGAAGGCGCCGACCAGGTCACGCTCGGGTTTGGCCACCCCGGCGAGCTGCCGCAGCCGGGAGACAGCGTCATCGCGCTTCCGGGCTCGGGGACCCGGACCGCGCGGTTGCTTGCCGTCAACGTCATCGACGAATCCGTGGTCGTGCGCCACGATCCGGAGAAGCTTTCGCGCGTGGTTCTTGACATCGCGCGGACAGCGCGGTCTAGAATCGCGGTTTCCTGACGCGCCGGCGCTCGCGATGTGCGCGTGCCGACCTGTTGGACGGCGACTCGCCACCGGGAGGGACGGCAATGCTCGACATCGTGATCATGGCGGCAGGTCTCGGCACGCGAATGCGGAGCCAGCGGGCCAAGGTCCTCCACCGACTCGGAGGACGTCCGCTGATCGGCCACGTCTCGAGGACGGCCGCGACGCTCGGCCCCGACAGGGTTGTGGTCGTCGTTGGCCATCAGGCGGAGGACGTCGAGGAGGCGGCGCGTGCGTCGCTCATGCCGTCCGACGATCGAAGTCTCGTGTTTGCAATGCAATCCGAGCAGCTCGGGACCGGCCACGCCGTTCAGCAGGCGATCGAACACCTGTCCGGAGGCACGGTGATCGTGCTGTCAGGCGACGTCCCGCTCGTGCGATCCGAAACGCTGCAGTCCCTGCTCGACGCACATCGCTCCGGCGGGTATGCCGCGACGCTGCTGTCCACGCGCGTGGACGATCCGACGGGCTACGGACGGATCGTCCGCGGTCCTGCCGAGGATTTCCGCCGCATCGTCGAGCACCGCGACGCAAGTGAATCCGAGCGGCGCATCGACGAAATCAATGCCGGGATCTACGCGTTTGAATGCGCGCACCTCGTACACGCGCTCCGGTCGCTGTCGACGGGCAACGCGCAGGGGGAGTACTACCTGACGGACGTGCTCGGGCTCCTTGTGGATGGCGGACAGCACGTCGGCGTGCTCTGCCACGAGGATCCGCATGAAGTGCTCGGCGTCAACACGCGAGTCGACCTCGCGGACTCCGAAACGCGGCTCCGAGCGCGCACCCTCGAACGGTTGATGTTGTCGGGCGTGACGGTGGTCGATCCGGCGACGACCTATGTCGACGACACGGTCACCATCGGCGCCGACACGGTGCTCCAGCCGGGCGTCATGCTGTCGGGTACGACCGAGATCGGCGCGCGCTGCGCGGTCGGACCGTACGCGCACATTGTCGACGCGCGGGTCGCCGACGACGTGACGATCAAGGCGATGACGGTGATCGAGGGAGCGGCAATCTCCAGCGGCGCGCAGGTGGGTCCGTACGCGCGGCTCCGACCGGGCGCAGTGCTTGGGACCGACGTGCACATCGGAAACTTTGTCGAGGTCAAGAACACGACCGTCGGCGATGGCTCAAAGGCGAACCACCTGACGTACCTCGGCGACGCCGAGATCGGAACCGGCACCAACATCGGCGCGGGAACCGTCACGTGCAACTACGACGGCAGGAACAAGCACCGGACGACGATCGGCAGTCGCGTCAAGATCGGCAGCGACACGATGCTGGTGGCGCCCGTGACCGTAGGCGACGGGGCGGTGACCGGGGCGGGAGCGGTCGTCACGCGCGACGTCCCCGAGCGCACGCTCGTGGTGGGCGCGCCCGCGCGCGTCGTGAGAACGCTCGACGATTAGTCGTGCGAGGCGTGACGGACCGCCGATTGGCGGCGTTCACAGCCGTGTGACATGATAGTCATTCGAGTCTCGGGAAACACGAGGAACAACGGGAAATGTGTGGAATCGTCGGATATGTCGGTTGCAAACAGGTCGTGCCGGTCATCATCGACGGGCTGAAGAAGCTCGAATACCGAGGGTACGATTCTGCAGGGATCGCCGTCGTCGACGAGGACGGCCAACTCGACATACGCCGCGCCGAAGGCAAGCTCCGAAATCTCGAGGAGGCCCTGCGCCTGAGGCCGCTCGACGGCGTCTACGGTCTCGGCCACACGCGATGGGCGACGCACGGCCGGCCGACCGAAGAGAACGCCCACCCGCACCGTGACGGCACCGGACGCATCGTCGTCGTGCACAACGGCATCATCGAGAACTACCTGCCGATCAAGCGCTCGCTCGTCGAGGCGGGCCACAAGTTCGAGTCCGAGACCGACACCGAGGTGATTGCGCATCTCGTACAGAAGTACTTCTACGGTCCGGACGAGAAGCCGATGTGCCCGCTCGAAGACGCAGTGCGTCGCGCGGCGTCCGAGATGACCGGCCTGTTCGCATTCGCGATCCTCGCCGCTGACGAGCCCGAGAAGATCGTCGCCGTTCGCAAGGGACCTCCTGTCGTGATCGGGCTCGGTCAGGACGAGTACTTCGTCGCGTCGGACGTGCCCGCAATCCTCTACCACACGCGCGACATCTTCTACCTTGGCGACGACGAGCTTGCCACGCTGACGCGCGAAGGCGTCGAAGTCACCGATTTTGAAGGCAACGTCCAGGCGCCCCAGGTCCAGCGCATTACGTGGGACCCGATCATGGCGGAGAAGGGCGGCTTCAAGCACTTCATGCTGAAGGAGATCTACGAACAGCCGCGGTCGGTGCGCGACACGGTCTCGGGCCGCGTGTCGCTCGACACCGGAAGTATCTACCTGTTCGACATGGGGATTTCGGAAGAGGCGTTCCGGTCGTTCAACACGGTCAAGATCATCGCGTGCGGCACGAGCTGGCACGCGGCGCTCGCCGGCAAGTACATGATCGAGCAGCTGGCGCGCATTCCCGTCGAAGTCGATTACGCGTCCGAGTTCCGGTACCGGGATCCGATCCTCGACGAGAAGACGCTTGCGATCGCGATCACGCAGTCGGGCGAGACGGCCGACACGATCGCCGCCGTGCGCGAAGCAAAAGAGCGCGGGGCGCGCATCCTCTCGATCTGCAACGTGCTCGGCTCGATGGTGACGCGCGAGTCGGACGGCACGATCCTCACGCACGCCGGTCCCGAGATCGGCGTCGCGTCGACCAAGGCGTTCACCGCGCAGATGGTCGTGCTGTACCTGCTTGCACTGTACCTCGGCCAGGTCCGCGGCACGCTGACGGCCGACGAGCGCCGTCGCCACTCGGAGGAACTGCTCGAATTGCCGCACAAGATGGAGACGCTGCTCGGCCACGACGACGAGATCGAGGTGATTTCACGGGAGTTCTCGCGCGCGACCGATTTTCTGTACCTCGGCCGAGGCATCAACTTCCCGATCGCGCTCGAGGGCGCGCTGAAGTTGAAGGAGATCTCGTACATCCACGCCGAGGGATACCCGGCCGGCGAGATGAAGCACGGGCCGAACGCGCTGATCGACGACACGCTGCCGGTGGTCGTCATCGCGACGCACGAGCCGGGCAACGAAGCGTCCCAGCTGCTCTACGAGAAGACGCTGTCGAACATCACCGAGGTGAAGGCGCGCGAGGGCAAGGTGCTCGCCATCGTGACGGAGGGTGACGAGGAGATCAGCCACATGGTCGACCACGTCATCGAAGTTCCGCCGACGAGCGACCTGCTGTCGCCGATCCTTGCGGTGGTACCGCTGCAGTTGCTCGCGTATCACATCGCGGTCCGCCGCGGCTGCGACGTCGACCAGCCGCGCAACCTGGCCAAGTCGGTGACGGTGGAGTAGCGGGGGAACGGCCGCGGATTGACGCAGATCACGCGAATATGATCGCACTTTGTTCATGTCGAATCCCTGATGTAGTTTTGCTGCCGCAAATACTCATATCGGAGGCCTCGGTATGACCAAGACCGTCGAGACCGACAAGCTGGCTGGCATTGGCAGCTCGGCCGTGGCAGCCAAGACCGGGCGTACGTGGCCCGAGTGGCTGAAGGCGCTCGATGCCGCGGGCTGCAAGAAGCTGAGCCACAAGGAGATCGTGGCCATCGTACACAACGAGTTCGGCGTCGGGCCGTGGTGGGCTCAGATGGTCACTGTCGGCTATGAACAGGGGCGCGGATTGCGTCAGGTGCACGAAAAGACGAGCGGCTTCTCGGCGAGCGCCAGCAAGACGGTCGGCGTTCCGCTTGGCGAGCTCTTTGCCGCGTGGGAGAACGCGGCGAAACGCAAACGGTGGCTTTCCAAGTCAGGAATCACCGTGAAGCGCGCGACGCCCGGCAAGTCGATGCGGCTCGCGTGGCCCGATGGCGGAACCGTCGTCGTGAACTTCTACGCCAAGGGCGACGCCAAGTCGCAGGTCACGATCGAGCACGACAAGCTCGGATCGGCGGCCGACGTGGCGGCGATCAAGACGTTCTGGGGCGAAGCGTTCGACAAACTCAAGCAGATAATCGAGAAGTAGACGGGCCGCCTTGTGCGCGTGTCGGCTGCCGTGTCCGCGCGACGGGGGAGTGTGCTAGATTGACGTTTTCGTCATGAGCCCGGACACATCACAGAGGGAAGCCGAACTCCTCGATCGCCTGAATCCGCAGCAGCGGGAAGCCGCGGTCCACGTCGACGGCCCGCTCCTGATCATCGCCGGCGCCGGGTCCGGAAAGACCCGCGTCATCACGCACCGGATCGCGTACCTCGTCGATATCCGCGGCGTCCGGCCCGAGAACATCCTCGCAGTCACGTTCACGAACAAGGCGGCCCAGGAGATGCGCGACCGCGTGCACGCACTCCTAGCGGGGTCGACGCGATCGGCTGATCCTCTGATATCGACGTTTCACTCGCTCTGCGTGCGGATTCTGCGGTTCGACATCGAACGCCTCAACGAAGGTTTCACGCGGAACTTCACCATCTACGACGCCGACGATTCGGCCAAGCTGGTGAAGTCGTGCATGGCGGACCTGCACATCGACGAGAAGATGCTGCCGGTGCGCGCCGTGCACTCCGCCATCAGCAGCGCCAAGAACAGCGGGATTGGACCCGACGACTACGCGCTCAGATCCGGAGGGTCGGGACCGGGAGCCGAGCAGCGCCGCCAGAGCATCGCGTCAGTGTTCAAGCTCTACGAAACGCGCAAGACGGCCGCGAACTCGCTCGACTTTGACGATCTTCTGCTCAAGACGGTCGTGCTGCTGCGCCGCGACGCGGCAACGCGTGAGTACTACAACAACCGGTTCCGGTACATCATGGTCGACGAGTACCAGGACACGAACCAGCCGCAATTCGCGCTCGTCCGGCTGCTGACGGAGCAGACGCAGAACCTGGTCGTTGTGGGTGACGACGACCAGGGCATTTACGCGTGGCGTGGCGCGGACATCGGGAACATCCTCAGCTTCGAAAAGCAGTACGCCGGCGCCCGTGTCGTCCGGCTCGAGCAGAACTACCGTTCGACGCAGAACATCCTCGACGCAGCCGGGTCGGTCATCAAGAACAACAGTTCGCGGAAGGGCAAGACGCTGTGGACCGAACAGAAGGGCGGCGAGCGCATCGCGTACTACCAGGCCGTCGACGGCGAGGACGAGGCGCGGTGGGTGATCGGGCGCGCGAGCGAGACGCTCGCTCGCGACCCGAAGGCGCGCGTCGCGGTGCTCTATCGGATGAACTCGCAGTCGCGACTGTTCGAGGAGGCGTGCCGCCGGTTCGGCCTGAAGTACAACATCGTCGGCGGATTCAGCTTCTACGAGCGCGCCGAGATCAAGGACACGATCGCGTACCTGAAGCTCGCGTTGAATCCGAACGATCCGATCGCCTTCTTTCGCGTGGTGAACACGCCGCGCCGTGGGCTGGGCAAGAGCACGCTCGATGCGCTAGATCGCGAGATGAAGGAGTCGGGGACGGGCATCTGGGAGACGCTTGGCCGCGTGATCGAGCGGCGCGCGCTCAACCCGCGCGCGACGGCGGCGCTGGCGGCATTCAAGCAGACCATCGAAACGCTCGCGCGCAAGGCTGAGGAGCTGCCATTGCCTGAAGCGGTGCACGCCGCGGTCGTCGACTCCGGAATCGAGGAATCGCTCAAGCACGAGCTGACGGACGAGGCCGAGGGACGGTTGCTGAATCTCGAGGAACTGGTCAACGCGGCTGCCGAGGCCGAGGAGGTCGGCGAGACGCTGCGGAGTTTTGTGGACAACGCCGCGCTCAGCTCTGACACGGACCAGTACGACGGCGAGGCGCCGATCACGCTGATGACCATGCACAGCGCGAAGGGGCTCGAGTTCCCGGCGGTGTTCGTCGTCGGTTTCGAGGAGGGGCTGACGCCGCATTCGCGTTCGCTCGAGGATCCGCAGCAGATGGAAGAGGAGCGGCGCCTGATCTACGTCGCGATAACCCGCGCCGAACGGGCCCTCGGCATCACGCACGCGATGCGCCGAAGGCTCTACGGCAGCGAAGTGCCGACCGAGCCGTCGCGGTTTCTCAACGAGCTCCCCGCCGAGCTGCTCGAGGACTTCAGCCACGTGAGCAGCTGGCTGAGCCTTGCGCGAAATCCCGGCGGATCCGACGCCGCGGCGACGATTGCGGCGTTGACACGCGATCGCGCAGTGCCACCCGTACGAAGGACGTCGAATGTCCAGGGGAAGACCTACAACAGCGTGGACGCCCTCAAGGAGTTCTTTGCGAAGAAGGGAATCGAGGGGCCCACGCGACCCTCGAGCCCGACGCCAAGGCCAGGTCCGCGAATCGCGTCGCGCCCCGGGTCGCCCGCGGCGCAGGACGGACTTCTCCCCGGCGCCCACGTGAAGCACCCGAAATACGGAACCGGGCTGCTGCTCCGGCGCGAAGGCTCCGGCGACGACGCAAAGCTCACCGTGTCGTTCCCCGGATTCGGACAGAAGAAGTTCGTCGCAAAATTCGCGCAGCTCGAGAAGGCCTAGACCGCTGCGGATTCGCCGTCGCGAACGCTCACAACCTGTCGTCCTGCCAATCAGGTTTTCTGATAGACTATCGCAATAGAATAGTTCATCCGAATTTGGTTCGATGCTAACTTGCGGATCGGAGGACTTTGCAATGAGCTACATCCCTGCGTCCGATCGTGCAAAGGTGACGGCTCCAGGCTTGAGGGCCCGCAAAGGTGGCGAGCCGATCGTGGCCCTGACGGCCTACGACTTTCCGTCCGCCACGCTTGTCGACGCAGCCGGCGTCGACCTGATCCTCGTCGGCGACAGCGTGGCGAACGTGATGTTCGGCTACGAGTCGACGATCCCCGTCACGCTCGACGAGATGATCATGGTCTCGCGGGCGGTGCGACGCGCCGTCAAGACGGCGCTCGTCGTCGGCGATCTTCCGTTCGGCACGTACCACGAGAGCCCCGAGCAGGCCGTGCGGTCCTCGATCCGGTTCGTCAAGGAGGGCGGCGTCGAAGCGGTGAAGCTCGAGGGCGGCCGTACGCGCGCCGAGGCGGTCCGCCGGATTGTCGACGCCGAGATCCCCGTCCTTGGCCACATCGGCCTGACGCCGCAGTCGGTGCACAAACTCGGCGGCTACCGCGTCCAGGGCAAGACGATCGACGCGGCGCGCACGCTCGTCGATGACGCGCTCGCACTCGAGGACGCCGGCGCGTTTGCGATCGTGCTCGAAGCAATTCCTTCCGACATCGCGCGCCTCATCACGCGCAGGCTCACGATCCCTACGATCGGGATCGGCGCCGGGCCGACGTGCGACGGCCAGATCCTGGTCTACACCGATCTGATCGGTCTGTCGTTCGGCCACACGCCGAAGTTCGTCCGCAAGTACGCGGATGTCGCCGGCGTCATCGCGGGCGCGGTTGCGCGCTATGCCGCCGACGTTCGGTCAAAGTCGTTTCCGAGCGACGCCGAGAGCTATGCGGTCACGGACGGCGTGTCCGAACGCCTGCTGGCCGAAGAGGGCGCCGGCGAGTCGGAAGAGCGGAGCGCCTGAGGAACCTCTGTGGAGATCATCAAGCGCACGCCGCAGATGAAGAGCCTCGCGAAACGGCTGGTCGCCGAGGGCAAACGGATCGGCTTCGTTCCGACGATGGGGGCGCTCCATGCAGGACACCTCAGCCTGATGCAGCGTGCCCGGCAGATGTGCGACATCGTCGTCGTCTCGATCTTCATCAACCCCATTCAGTTCGGACCGACCGAGGATCTCGATCGCTACCCGCGAGATCTCGCGCGCGACGCGGAGATGTGCACGAGCCGCGGGGTCGACTATATCTTCGCGCCGCTGATCGACGACGTGTATCCCGAGGACTTCGCGACGTATGTCGTCGTCGAAGGGCTCTCGGACAAGCTCTGCGGAGAGAGCCGCGAGGGGCACTTTCGCGGCGTGACGACGGTCGTCACCAAGCTCTGCAACATCATTCATCCACACTTTGCATACTTTGGCCGGAAGGACGCTCAGCAGGCGATCATCGTCAAGCGGATGATGGCGGACCTGTCGATGGACACGGAGGTGGTCGTGTGTCCCATCGTGCGCGACGAAGACGGCCTCGCGCTCTCGTCGCGAAATGCGTACCTGACGGCGGATGAGCGCAAGGCGGCGACCGTGCTTCATCGGGCGCTCGAAAAAGCGCAGGTGCTCTACGGTTCGGGGGTGCGCGACACCGGCGAGATCATCCGCGCGATGGACGAGATCGTCGCGTCCGAACCGCTCGCGCGCATCGACTACGTGACGGTGGTCGATACCGTGTCGCTCGACCCGGTCGAGACGCTCGACGACGACAAGACGATTCTCATCGCGATCGCCGCATTCATCGGCAAGACGCGTCTGATAGACAACCTCGTTCTCAACGGAGAGATCTGAACAACCGTGCAGCGAATACTTCTCAAGTCAAAATTGCACCGCGCGACGGTGACCGACGCGGACCTTCACTACGAAGGCTCGGTGACGATCGACGCGGACCTTATGGAAGCGGCCGATTTTGTCGAGCACGAGCAGGTGCAGATCTACAACGTGACCAACGGCGCGCGGCTGACCACGTACGCGCTGCGCGGTCCCCGCGGCTCAGGCTGCATCAAGGTGAACGGCGCGGCCGCGCATCTCGTGGACAAGGGCGATCTGGTCATCATCGCGACGTACGCGAACTATTCGTCCGAAGAGATCCGCGAGCACTCGCCCACGGTTGTGCTGCTCGGCGAGGAGAACCGGATCAAGCAGCTCGTGACGGAGTAGGCGCCGCGCGCGGTCAGTGCTGGCGCTGGCCGGGTCTGGGTTCGAGGTATCGCGTCACGATCTGCCGGATCGTCCGGTCGGGATCGTCGGCGGCGATCGCGGCGAGACGATCGCGGCTACGCTCGTCGTCGATCCGGCACAGCGCCCGGGCCGCCGACCGGCGCAGGAGCACTTCGTCCGAATCGAGCGCGGCAAGCAACGGCTCGACAGACACCGGGTCCTTGAGCGCGCCGAGCGTCATGGCCGCGTAGCCGCGGACGAAGCTCGAGCGGTTCGCGCTCTCGAGAAGTCGCACGAGCGGTCCGACGGCGCGCGGGTCGCGCATCTTCTCGAACGCGGAGGCCGCGGCCCGGCTCACCACGTCGTCTGAATCGTCGAGCAGCACCACCATCGCATCGAATGCCGAGCGGTCGCCGATCTCGCCGAGCGCCGCAACTGCCCGGGCGCGCCGGTACGCGCCCGTATCGCGAGTCGCTTCGACGAGTCGATCGATCGGCGGTGGCTTCAGCCGGCCGAGCGCTGTCGACGCCGCCGTTCCGAGATTGAATCCGTCGTCGATGACGTCGAGCAAGGCGCTTGCGGCCGACGGGTCGCCGATCAGCCCGAGCGCGACGGCGGCGGCAGCGCGGCTCGTGTGCTCGGGATGGTCGGTCGTGTCCGTGTCGCGCTCGACGTCCATCGGGCGCGACAACGCGGCAATGAGCGCCGGAACGGCAGACGCCGTCCTGCGTTCGCCGAGCTCGCGCGCGGCGTCCCGGCGGAGGAGCGGGTCATCGCTCGCAAGCTGCTCGATCAGTTCCTGGTCTGTTGGCGTCACGATCGGATTCTAGGCCACGACGCAACATTTTCACCGTGATCTCGATCATTGCGTAACGGTTTTCGAATCACGTCAGCATAGGCGACCCAGGAGACAATCATGGTTCAGGCAATTGCGAGTGGCGGACCGACGCCCGCGGCCGGTTATCCCGGACCGTACGAGATTCATCTACTTCAGTTTGGCGACACGTTCGAGAGTCTGGCCGAACGCTTTGACATCGTCGATCCGGCGACGCTCGCCGTGTTTCGCGAGCTGAACCCCGAGCTTGCGCTCGGGCGCGCACTGCCAGGCGCGGCAGTTCGCGTGCCGGTCCGTGCGAGGCGAGGTGGTGCGGCTACGCTGCAGCCGACGCTGGCGTCGAGACAATCCGCGACGGTCGAAACCGCGTGGACCAACGGATTCGGGCGGCGCATCGAGCGCCAGAACGACTTCAATTCCGAGATCGACTCGGCGAAGGTGCGTTGGCCGGAGCTCGATCCGCTCGTGTTCAAGTCGATCCTTGCGCAGGAGAGCGGGTTCAATCCGAACGCAACTAACGCATACGGGTTTGCGGGAATCGCGCAGATGGGCATCGGCGAGGCTCGCGCGGCCGGGTTGGCGACCGGTGCGTCACGCATGGGCAACAGTCGCCTGAAGCGGCCGGCGTCGTTCGATCGGAGGCGCGACGAACGGTTTGTTGCGCGACGCGAGATTCCGGCGGCGGCGTCGCTGCTCCGCAACAAGGCCCGAGCGCTGGACCGCGGGATCGTGCTCGCCGCGCTGAACATTGCGTACCACGGACACCCGCCCGAGACGGTGCGGTGGGACGACCTCGTGCGCTCTCCCGACGGCATCGCGAGCCGTTCGCCACTGTGGAGAGCGCTCAGGTCAAACGGGCTGAATCCGGTCGTCAAATACCGCGAAGTCACCGAGTACGCCGACAACGTCGTGCGGCGGGCTCGACAGTGAGGCTGTGAAACGAAAACAGCGACGGGGAGCGCGTCGGCTGCACCGCTCCCCGTCGCCGATTCAACCGCGGAGGTCGTTACTGGACTGAGGCCTCCTGAAGTGGACGGCTGCCGTTCGCCGCCAGGCGCCGGATGTCGTCGCGCAAGGTCTGCCACGCATTGATGACGACCGCTGCCCGCGGCGATTTTGTCCGGCTGATGCTGCGCTCGACAGCGTTCGCGTTGCCGACGACCATGTCGGTTCCGCCGGAAATCGCCTGTCTGTCGTCAGTTGTGCGCAGCAACTGCGTGTAGAGCCGCGTGCCGGTGCCGAGCGAGTTCAGCGCAAACAGCAGCTCCACCTCGTTCTCACGATAGTTCGTCCGTGTGAACTTCACCTGACCCGTAAAGCGGTCATACCTGAGGCCGAGAACTCGCGAGTACTGGGCGAGCAGTTCCGCGACTTTTCCTTCGAGAAGCGCCGCATCGTCCGCAGTGAACTGGCCGCCACCAACCTCGTTCGAGCGGATGACGATGTCGTTCCCAGATCCGTGGACCGCGATCGAGGTAATTCCACGCCACTCCTCGTTCGTCAACCGGACGAGCAGCTCGCCGCTCGGTCGGGGTCCCGAATTCGCTCGGTACCCTCGCACGTAGACGTGGATGGCATCGCGGAACCTGAAGTGATCCTCGAACACGCGCACGCCAGGAGCAGGCTGTGTCACGATGCGAACCGTGAGCCCGCCGCCCGATTCAGTAAACGCATTGGCCGAGATGACGCTCACCGGCAGCACTTCGCCACCGCTGTCGCTCAGAAGCCCGAGCCTCGTGAGCGTCTCGCGGTCGAGGTATCCGGTCTGCTGCAGGCGCTGGTCGCGCTGGAACTGCGCGATAGCGGCACGCGTCGCCGGCGTCAGCCGTCCGTCAAGACGGCCGTTGTAGTAACCGCGATCTCGGAGTGCAGTCTGTGCCTGCGTGACCGTGTCGACCGTGTCGAACATGTCGCCGCCGCCAAAGAAGTCGGGACCGACTGTAAACGACCGATTCACACGCAGCGTGGCTCGCGAGCCCTGCGGCAGGTTGTCGACCGTGATGAATGGCGTGCCGTTCTGGTCGGCGAGATCCGCAATGATGTCGACCGTGACGCCGGTCGCCGACGTCAGGCTGTCGACCTTGAGGGTTATGCCGCTCGGACGGCCGAACGCCTTGCTGGTCTCGTTCACGACGGCGATAACGCGGCCGTTCACGGTCGTGTCGACGGGAATCATCTCGTTGCCATTGACGACGACCGGAGATGTGACGCGCGCTCGAAACTGGTCACCCGGACGCGCGTATCGCGAATCAAGGGTGGTGTCGATGCGGATATCCATTCGCGTATCGGGCGGAACAACGCGAGACCCTTGAGCCGAAACGGTGCTCGCCGGAGCGACCCAAAGTGAACAGAGAAGTCCGACGACGAGCAACGTCGCACCACGACGCACGCGCGAACCACTGGTTTGCATTTGTATGTTTGTATTCATTTTCGCTTTCACCTCATCTCCGGACGACGTAGCCCACGAAATGCCGTGAGGGTGTCCGTATAGTCGGCTGTCGATATGCGACGTTCGTGCCAGAGACCGTAACTGCTCGATCCAAAGGCAGGCCCTGCCACCAAATGACACACATGCACCGATTTGCCCTGTCAGGCGTCGCGGCCGCGTCACACGATATGGTCGAGCGCGCACCCCATCGAATGCATCATTGCCGCACACTCGGGACGCAAATGCGTTGAAATCGAATGCTCCACCAGGCGCGAATCGATCACTGAACCCGCACGCCAAACTCGCGGAGCGCAGGCTCGACGTCGACGGTTGCGCCTTCGCGGAGCGAGTCAACTGCGGCAAACGAGGTCAGCGTCGTCGCAATGAGCGAATCGAGCGCGATCGGTGCCGGTCCGCCGGACCTGACGGAATCGATGAATGCCGCGACCTCGGCCGTGTGGCCCTTGTCCTGCGCGCCGCCGCGCAGCTTCTCCTCGCGGCCGTTCCGGACGACGAGTCCCGATCGGAAATCGTCGAGCACCGCAACCATGCCGTCGGCATAGACCTCGCACCGCTCCTTGGGAAAGCGCTTGTCGCCGAGCGCGACATACAGGACCGACCCAACCGAACCGTCCGACATCGCCAGATTGATCGACACGCTGTCGGCATCCGTTTCGCGCGCATTTCCGCTGCGCACCGCGGTTGCCGTCACGCGCACCGGCACCGCATCGGTCAGATACTGTACAAAGTCGATGAAGTGGCAGGCCTCGCCGATGATTCTGCCGCCGCCCTCGGTCGGATCCTGCGTCCAATGGTCCCGCGGCACAAAGCC
>JBGAKX010000250.1:0-2161 GCA_044224215.1 Blastocatellia bacterium | reverse complement strand
GGTGCCGGAGAATAGCCGGGCTCAAGCTCGCAGGGTGCTTCGAACCGGTCGGAGGTGGAATCCGGGCACCCCGAAGGGGTGCCGGAGAATAGCCGGGGGTCAAGGAGCGCGAAGCGCGACGACGACCCCCGGTCGGCCAATCCCCGCACGTGGACCCTGTAAGGGTCCGCCGCGGCGCGTCTTGCGCCCTCATTGCACATCGATTCGCGCTGCCCGTAAGATCCGCACGCGAGGCATGCAATCACCCGTCAAATCACTCGAAGAACGTCTGCGATTCGAGACGCTCCTCGCCGACCTGTCGTCGCGCTTCGTCAACCTCCCCGCTGCCGACGTCGACAGCGCGGTCGAAGACGCCCAGCGCCAGGTCGTCGAGGCGCTCGATCTCGACCGCACCACGCTGTTCCAGATTGACGACGACGGGTCGCAACTCGTCGTGACACATTCCTGGGCGAGACCCGGATTCGAACCGTTCCCGGGCCTCTCGTCGGCGGACTTGCCGTGGTGTGCGCAGAAAATCCTTTCGGGGCAGCACGTCTGCTTCAGCCGCGTGGAGGATCTGCCTGCCGAGGCCACCGTCGACGCCGAAACGATCCGCAAGTACGGCCCCAAGTCCAACGTGACCTTCCCACTGTTTCGCGGCGGAACGGTCGTCGGATCGCTCAGCTTTGGCGCCATGCGCGAGCATCGGGAATGGCCAGACGAGATCGTCAACCGGCTGCGTCTCGTCGCAGAGATTCTGGCCAACGCGATCGCGCGCAAGCTCTCAGAACAGGAACTCCACGCGGCGCTCGCCGAAGTGAGCCGGCTGAAGGAGAAGCTCGAGCTCGAAAACACGTACCTGCGCGAGGAAGTGCGACCCCGCCGCACGCACGAACATATCGTTGGCCAGAGCGCCGGGATGCGGCGCGCGCTCGAGCAGGTGGAGCAGGTGGGCCCGACCGATTCGACGGTCCTGCTGCTCGGAGAGACTGGCACGGGAAAGGAACTGCTCGCATCCGCGATTCACGAGGCGAGCTCCCGGCGCGACCGCGCGATGGTGAGGGTCAACTGCGCAGCGATCCCGACGGCGCTCATCGAGAGCGAACTGTTTGGTCGCGAGAAGGGGGCGTACACGGGCGCCCTGTCAAAGCAGATCGGCCGATTCGAACTTGCTGACGGCTCGACGATATTCCTTGACGAGGTCGGCGAGCTGGAGTTGGAGGTGCAGGTCAAGCTGCTGAGGGTCATCGAGGAACGCCGAATCGAACGGCTTGGCAATCCCCGACCGGTCGCCATCGACGTCCGGATCATCGCGGCGACGAACACGGACCTTGCACAAGCCGTCCGACAGGGCCGTTTTCGCGAGGACCTGTTCTACCGGCTGAACGTGTTTCCGATCGAGATCCCGCCGCTGCGGACGCGTCGCGAGGACATTCCGCCACTCGTGTGGTCGTTCGTTCATGAACTCGGAATGACGCTAGGCAAGACCATCGAATCGATCTCCGCCGAGAGCATGCAGGCGTTGCTGAACTATGCGTGGCCTGGCAACGTCCGCGAGCTCAGAAACGTGATCGAGCGCGCGCTGATCGTGAACAACGGCCCGCTGCTGGTCATCGAGATCCCGCACGAGCGCCGTGCCGAACCGCTCACCCTGGCAAAGGACGATGCCGAACGGGCACACATCCTCGGCGTGCTCGAAATGTCCCGCTGGCGCATCCGCGGCAGGGACGGCGCGGCCGAACTGCTCAAGATGAAGCCGACCACGCTCGAGAGCCGCATGGCCAAGCTCGGCATCCGCCGACCGGACCGCTGATCGGAAGACCCGCGACGAACCTCCGGTATTTCGGAGGTACTCCGATATATCGTGGGAATGCGTTCGAAGCGGTAGACGACGGTAGCTGACAGGGCCACTGCAACCCATAGCATCTGGGATGGTTGCGGTTATGGGGCGTTTGTGGTCACGTCTGGCCGCGCATGTGCATATAGCCAGCGCACATGATCCAGATTGTCCTCAAGATCACGGCGCACCCGGCGCGCGCGAAGGACCTCGTTCAGGCTCTGCGTTCGCTCACGCTACCGGCACAGGCAGAGGAGGGGTATATCGGCTACGCGCTCTGCCGGATGGTGAAGGACGACCGTGACTTTCTGTATGTCGAAGAGTGGCGATCGATCGAGGACGTCG
>JBGAKX010000114.1:0-15000 GCA_044224215.1 Blastocatellia bacterium | reverse complement strand
GGCCCGGCTGTGGCGGTCGATGTCGACGACGAGCAGGACGAGGAGCTCGACGCCGAAGGCGAGGCCGGCGTCGACGTGTACGACATTCCGTTGCCGGCGGATCCGGCCGAAGCGGCGCGTGCGCGGCTCGAGCAGATCCGGCGGAAGCTCGATCAGATCGGAGCGGTCAACATGATGGCGCTCGAGGAGCTCGAGGAGGCCGAACAGCGGTTCCAGTTCCTCACGACGCAGCGCCAGGACATTCTCGATTCGATCGAGGCGACCGAGGACGCACTCTCGGAGATCAAGAAGCGGTCGCGCGTGAAGTTCCGCGAGGCGTTTGCCGAGATCAACAGGAACTTTGGCGAGATGTTCCAGGAGCTGTTCGGCGGCGGCCGCGGCGAAATGGTTTTGCTCGACGAGGACGACATTCTCGAGTCGGGCATCGACATCATCGCCCAGCCGCCTGGAAAGCGGCTCCAGAACGTGCTGCTGCTCTCGGGCGGCGAGAAGGCGATGACCGCGATCGCGCTCGTCCTGTCGATCTTCAAGTACAAGCCGAGCCCGTTCTGCATCCTCGACGAGGTGGACGCGCCGCTCGACGAGGTGAACGTCGGCCGGTTCAGCGACCACGTCATCGAGATGAGCCAGACCACGCAGTTCCTGGTCATCACGCACAGCAAGCGGACGATGGAAGCGGCCCGCGCGCTCTATGGCGTGACGATGGAGGAGCCGGGCGTCTCCAAGCTCGTGTCGGTGAAGTTTGCCGACGCCGAGGCGCAGGCAGCGGCGATCTAGCGGACCGATCCTGCGGCGACTACTTGGAAAGGTGCGTGATCGTGCCCTCGAGGGACGTGTCGATCTGCGCCATCGGGCCCTCGTTGAACAGGAAGCCCTTCAGGTTGTCGATCAGCATCTGTCGGTGATCCGGATCCATCGTGTTCAACCCAAAGTGATTCATCAACTTGTTCTGCTGCGCGAGCCACGCCTGCCAGCAGTCATTGCACGTACCTGCGAGGATCCGCTCGCCAAGGGCGTTCGGAAACGGCGCCTTCGCAAGCGCCGCCTTGGGCTGCTTGCAGCGGAGACAATCGATCGTCTGTGGTTCTGACATAGCGGCTCAGTATATTACGTCTCGTCGCGGGTGATCCACCGCTCCGCGTGCGGCGGTGCGTACGCCGCAACGGCGTCGAGGATTCCGTCGACCGTCGTGCTCTCGACAAAGAGCGCCTTGTTGGCGGGGCTCAGGAAGCCCTCCTGCACCGCGTGATCGAGGAATGCAAGCAGTCCGTCGAAGTAGCCCGCGACATTCAGCAGACCGGAGGGCTTCCGGTGGATGCCAAGCTGTGCCCACGTGGCCATCTCGGCCGTCTCCTCGATGGTGCCCAGACCGCCGGGCAGCGAGATGAACGCATCCGACAGCTCGGCCATCAGCGCCTTGCGCTCGTGCATCGAGTCGACGATGCGGAGCTCGGTGAGACGGTCGTGCGCGACTTCGCGGACCTGCAATCCGATCGGAATCACGCCGGTCACCTGTCCGCCGCCCGCGAGGACCTCGTCGGCGAGCGCGCCCATCAGACCGACGCGTCCACCACCGTAGACGAGGCCGATTCCGCGCGCCGCCAGCGCGCGGCCCATTTCGCGGGCGCACTCGAGATAGACGGTTCGCGCGCCGTCGCTCGAACCGCAGAAGACGCATATCCTGTTCATTTGCATTGGGTTGCGACCTTCAAGTGCCTTGCTGCCATGGCAGCGGAATGTACCAACGCAAGGTCGGCAGCCGCAATGGCCACCTCAGCGCAGTTTGGCGCATCTTGGTTCTAAAGTATTGGTAGCACAGTGCCGATACATATTGTGGGAGGAGGCGCCATGAGTGCACTCGAACGTGAGGTTGCCGTCGATTTTGTGCCGTGCCCGGGTCCCGACTGCACCAACATCCCAACGGCGGGCGACCGGTTCTGCGACGTCTGCGGAACGTGGCTCGGCGTCGACGGCGAGAAGCCCCCGACCACCGGACCGCTGCAGAAGGCGATCCTCAGCACGGGCGCGCTCAAGCTGGTCACGATGATCGAAAAAGCCGAATCAAGTCTGAACGACCTCTGCAAGTAGACTGAATCGTCCACCGCGATCCGTGGTATACGTCTCGCAATGAGCGGGACGGGACCGGATCTCGCGGAGCTTGCACGCCCGGCGTCGCGGATCTTCACGACCAGGGACGGGCTCCCGCAAAACACCGTACAGGCACTGGCGTTCGACCGGCGCGGCTACCTCTGGGCGGGAACGCAGGATGGCGCCGCGCGGTACAACGGCCGGTCGTGGCTGTCGGTGGCGATGCCGAATCGCCGCACGTCAAACTTTGTCGGCGCCATCTGTCCGACGTCGGATGGCGCCGTCTGGTTTGGGACCAACGGAGGAGGCGTCATCCGGCTGTTCCAGGAGCAGTGGACCGTCTTTGACAGTTCGCTCGCGGACATTCCAAACGATCAGGTTCGGTGTCTCGTCCAGACCCGGCGGAGAAACGGTGAGCCGGTTCTGTGGGCGGGCACGCGCGGCGGCATCGCGTGCCGCGCCGGGGGCGCGTGGCAAACATTCGCCGATGGCAGCCGGTTGCCGAACGACGTCGTGCGCTCGATCCTTCATTCGGTACTGCCTGATGGCACGCGATCTCTCGTCGTTGGAACGCGCGGCGGCCTGGCACGGTTCGTGGGTCGCGACGTCGTCGAGGTCGTGGACGCATCGAACGGTCTCCCGAACGACGTCGTGACATGCCTTCTCGAAACGGATGCTCCGGACGGGACGCGCATTCTGTGGGTCGGTACCGAGCGCGGTCTCGCCATGTGCCGGAGCGGCCGGTGGATCGTCGTCGACGAATCGACGGGTCTTGCAGGCGATGCCGTCACGAGCCTTGCGGCGACGCGCGATCGCGATGGTCAGACCACCGTTTGGGTCGGAACGGACAATGGGTTGTCGCGATTCACGGCCGGACGGTGGAACTCGTGGCGCTCGGATGACGGGCTCCCATCGAACGCGGTCATGAGCCTTCTGCCGGGCCCGGCAGTTGAGAATGCCGCGTCGATCTGGGTCGGCTCGCACGGGAGCGGCCTGGGCCGGATCGAGCTCGGCGGATGGCGGACGATCTCGCATCAGCACGGGCTTCCGAACAAGAGCGTGTGGAGCATCCTCGACGCCCGCGTACCGGACGGGAATCACGAGATCTGGATGGGAACGCTCGGCGGCGGAGCCGCCGTGTGGAACGACGCGTGGACGGTGCACGACACGTCGAACGGACTGACCGATGACGCGGTCGTCGCGCTCGCCGCCGGTGTCGATGCGTCGCGGAGCGAGATATTCGCCGGGTTGCTTGCCGGGGGGCTCTGTCGCTGGGACGGTACGGCGTGGAGCGCCGTTGATGCTCCGGAACCTGTTGCAAACAATGCGGTTCTGAGCGTACTGGAGGCTCGCGGCACCGATGGCGGACACACCCTGTGGGTCGGCACGAACGGCGGAGGCCTTGCGCGTCGCACCGCGGCCGGCTGGACCGTGTGGGACACCCGTTCGGGCCTGCCGAACAACGTCGTCGTGTGTCTGCTCGAAACGCACGACGCATCGGGGACGTCGCTCTGGGCTGGAACGAACGGAGGAGGTCTCGCGCGATTCAGACGAGGCGCGTGGACGGTATACGACACCTCGACAGGTCTGCCCAACAACCTGGTCATGGGGCTCGCGGAGACGCGCGATGCCGGCGGTCGCAGAACGCTGTGGGTCGGAACCGAAGGGGGAGGCGTTGCAACGTGCGATCTCAACGCGAAGTCGCCAGAGTGGAGCGGTTTCTCGACCATGTCGACGCCTCCGATCACGAGCGACGTCGTGTACCAGGTCCTGCAGGACCGCCAAGGCCGAGTGCTCCTGTTCACAAACCGCGGCGTGGACCGGCTGACGCCGCGCACGCCATCGCGCGCACGTCCCGCGGCGTGGGATGTCTACGCGTACTCGGTCGAAGACGGCCTCCCGGCGCCTGAGTGCAACAGCGGAGCCGCCCATCGCGACCATCTCGGCCGAATCTGGGTCGGCACCGGCGAAGGCGCCGCGGTCCTGCTTCCCGACACGGCTGCGGCCGAGCACGCTGCGGCGGAAGTCGTCATCGAGCGCGCGCGGATCGAGCAGCGCGACGACGACATCCATGCCGGCGAAGCGCTCGCATACGACGAGAACGACGTGACCTTTGAGTACACCTTGCTCGGTTTCTTCCGCGAGGAGAGCACCCGGTTCCGGACGCAACTCGTCGGATTCGACCAGCATGTCTCCGAGTGGTCGTCCGATTTCAAGCGCAGCTACACGAACCTTCCGCACGGCTCGTACCACTTCAAGGTGTGGGCGATGGATTTCGCCGGGCGCGTGACCGGTCCCGCGGAGTTGCGCTTCTCCGTGCGTCCCGCCCCGTGGCGCCGGTGGTGGGCGTACGGCCTGTACGCGGGTGCGGCCTCGGGAGCCGCGTATGCCGGAATCCGGTTGCGGCTCGATGCGCTCCGACGGCGAAACGAGGAGCTCGAACGAGCGATCGCGGAACGCACCGCCCAGCTGGCAGAGAAGATCGACGAGTTGCAGGTGTCCGAACAGCGCGCGCTCGAGTCTGAACGGCACGCGCTCGACGCAAGCCGTGCAAAGAGCGTCTTTCTGTCGAGCATGAGCCACGAGTTGCGGACGCCCCTGAATGCGATCCTCGGTTTCGTGCAGGTGATGCGACGGGCCGAGCACCGGAACGCGGAGGATCACGAGCACCTCGACATCGTATCGCGCAGCGGCGAGCACCTGCTCGGTCTGATCAACGACGTCCTCTCGATCTCAAAGATCGAAGCAGGCAAGTTGTCGCTCAACAGCGAGACGTTTGATCTCTTCATGTTGATCCAGGGCATTTCGGAGATGATCGCCGTTCGCGCGTCTGCCAAGGGCATCGCGCTCAACGTTGAACGCGACGGATCCGTGCCGCGGCACGTCACGGGCGACGAGGGGAAGCTCAGGCAGGTGCTCATCAACCTGCTCGGCAATGCGGTGAAGTTCACGTCGGCGGGCAGCGTTACGCTGCAGGTCTCGACGGATGGCGACCGCATCCGGTTCTCGGTCGCCGATACGGGCCACGGCATCGGCGAATCCGAGCTGAACCTCCTGTTTCAACCGTTCCAGCAGACCGAGAGCGGTCAGCAGACCGGTGACGGCACGGGGCTCGGGCTGGCCATTTCACAGAGCTTCGTCGCGTTGATGGGTGGCACGATCACGGTCGAGAGCCGGCTCGGCGTCGGATCGACGTTTTCGTTCGACGTCAACCTGCCCGTGTCGGGCGAGATCGCACCCGAGCACGCCGAACCTGTCGTCACTGGCGTCGAGCCAGGCCAGCAGTCGTACCGGATGCTCGTCGTTGACGACACCGCGGCCAACCGCTTGCTGCTCCGCAAGATACTGGAACCGTTCGGGTTCGAGATGCGCGAGGCGTCGAACGGGCGCGACGCGCTCGCCGAGTGGGAGGCGTGGCGTCCCGACGTCGTGTGGCTCGACATGCGGCTCCCCGTGCTGAGCGGCGTCGACGCGACGCGCGAGATCCGGCGCCTGCAGACGTCGCCGTGCACGATCATCGCGCTCACGGCGAGTGCGTTCGACCACGACCGGGCGGAACTGCTCGAGGCCGGCTGCGACGGTTTCGTCGCAAAGCCGTATCGAGAGTCCGAGATCTTTGAAGCGCTCGAGCGGCACGTCGGCATCCGGTTTGTCAGGCGCGACGCCGGGGCGGCGCTCGAAACGGATCTCGATGCGGTCGCCGCGGGACTGAGCAGCCGGCTGGGGTCGCTCACGGACGAGCGCCGCACGGCACTGCGCGACGCCTCGACACACGGCGACCTTGCGGCAACGGCCGCCATCATCGACGCGATTTCCTCCGATGACGAGCAGCTCGCGGTGGATCTTCGTGCGCTGCTCAGGGCGTACCGGTTCGACGAGATTCTCGCGGCGCTGTGATTCCGGTATCTTGTGCCGGCTCGCTCGCCGCGTCGCCGTCGGGATCAGCATTCCCGTTGCTCTGCCGTCGTAGTACTCGCGGCGATGACGCGACGCGCAACCTTGGCCATGAGGTGCTGCTCGACCGGGAACTTGAAATAGCCGCGCCGATACCGGGCGCGGGTGATCTCGGAGTACGCGAGTAGGATCGATCCGCGGATCTTCTTTCGACGCAGGCGCTTGCGGTCGCGGTCCCAGCCTTTGAGCGCCTTCTGCGCGAACTGTGCCGTTGCGCAGAAGACCTCCTGCTCGCGCAGCACCCACGGCACGACTCATGATAGTTGAAGTCTTCCATCCGTCGAGCGTCGTGGGAGGCACGAGTCCGTTCTCGAGGCTCGAGCTCGTACGCGACGCTCCCCGGATGCGTAGAGCACGACGTAGACCACCGCGTTCGCGCGAGGTAGATGTTGAGCACGGCCTCGGACGACATCCGCAGGTCTTCGCGCGAGATGTCCTCGAGCGTGCGGTCCGCGGATTTCACCGGAATGCCCTGGATGAACGAGCCGGTAAGAACGACATCGTGCTCGTAGAGGATCCGGGCAGCCTCGACAATTTCCGCTGTCGTGTACTTCTTACCGATCGCCTTCAGCACGGTAGGCGACGCAGATTCGAATCCGACGAACACCTGAATGAAGCCGCTCCGCTTCAGAATGTCCCACGTCTCTTCGTCGATCTTCCGGATCGTCTCGAGCCGGCTCGTCGCCGACCACTGAATGTCGAGGCCCCGCTCGAGCATCATTTCCGCGATCTTGCGAACACGCCGGACGTCAACAAAATAGATCGGGTCCTCGAAGACGACGACTTCAACTCCGAACGTGTGCTTGAGCGTCTCGAGCTCGCTGATGACGCGTTCGGGGCTCTTCGCGTGCCAGCGCCGGTTCGACGTCATGGGCTCGGAACAGAAACTGCAGCTGAACGGACACCCGTAGCTCGAGTAGTAGGTCACCGCCCGCTTGCCCGCGATCCGCGTATGCAGCGCGTCCGAATGCAGGGCGATAAACCGTTCCATATCAAGTATTTCGAACGGTATTGGCGGCAACGTGTCGATGTCGATCGTCGGCCTCGCGGGGTTCTTGACGACCTTCCCGTCGCGCTTGAACAGGATTCCTGCGACGTTCTCGAGCGCGGTACCGTGTTCGAGCGCCTCGATGAGTTCCATGAATGTCGCCTCGCCCTGGCCCGACACGACGATGTCCACGAGCGGGTGCTCGCAGGTCTGCTCGGGCGCGATCGATGGATGCGTGCCGCCCCAGACGATCGGGAGGTCGGGGTATCGCTCGCGGACCTTCTCGCACATGGCGAGGCCTGCGCCGATCATCGTGCCCGTCAGCGACGTGACGCCGAGCAGCAGCGCGCCGTCGCACGCCTCGAGCACCTGTTCGACGGGATCGTCGTCGACGTCTTCGACCACGATGGTGATCGGATATCCCCTGGAGTGTGGGAGCGCCGAAACGGCCAGAAGTGGCAACGGGAGTCCGTAATACTGGCCCTGAACCCACGGGCTCGGGTTGAACAAAACGATCCGGGGCTTGGATGCAGTCGGCTCTGACACGCGGGAGGCTCCTCGATACAGGCGGAACGCGCAATTATCGGCCCTGCCGGCCGGTTTCGCAACACGGGCCTGTCGATCCGGGTCCTGCTTTGCCGAATCGGTTGTATTCGCTATAATTTGCGGTTACTTCTATGGCGGCTCACGCGTACCAACCCGGGCAGGGACAGTTCGTCAGGCTGTTCAGATACGTCAGGCCGTATCTGGGCGTCTTCCTGCTCGCCGTTCTTCTGACGGCCCTCGTCGGAGCACTCGAAACGGTGGTGACGGCTCTCGTGATTCCGCTGGTCGACGGGCTCAGCGCGGCCGGCGGCGCCGCGATCGCGAACGGGCCCCGGACCGGGATGAGCACGTTCATTCGCGGGCTGTTCCCGACGGGAACCGCTTACTGGCCCGTGCTCGCCGCGTCGCTCGTGGTCATCACCGCCACGAAGGGGCTCGCGGAATACACGTCAAATATGCTGATGACACGGACCGGGCTGAAGGTCGTGACGACGCTTCGCCGGCAGTTGTACCAGCACATTCTCAAGCAGTCGCCGGTGTTCTTTCACCGGTACCCGACCAGCTCGCTGGTTGCGCACCTCGCGAACGACACCGAGAAGGTTCAGCTCGGCGTCTCGTACCTTGTTGCCGACCTCATGCGCGAGGGATTCACGTTTCTCGGACTGCTGGCCTTCGTGTTTGTGCTCAACTGGAAGCTGACGCTCGTGTTCCTGCTCATCTCGCCGCTCGTCTATCTCGTGACGGTCCGTCTCGGGCGAATGCTCAGACAGCGGAGCAACGCGGCGCTCAAGGACACCGAGCGGCTGTTCGGGTCGGCGCAGGAGGCGATCTCGGGGATCGCGATCGTCAAGGCGTTCAGCGCCGAAGAGTACGAAGGCGAGCGCTTTGGCGGTGCCGCGGAGCAACTGGCTCGCAGCAACTTCAGGGCATCGCGGATCAACTTCATGTCGTCGCCGCTACTCGAGATCATCGGGATGACGGCGATCGCGCTGTTTCTGCTGTACGCACAGTCGATCGTTGCGACGAACCAGATGAGCGCGGGCGCGCTCGTGGGCTGGGTCGTGGCGATCTTCCGGCTCTACGATCCGGTCCGCAGGCTGAGTCGCGTGCAAAACCAGTATCAGCAGGCATTTGCGGCGAGCGAACGAATCTTTGCGCTGCTCGATACGCACACAGAGATGGCCGACCCTCCGGATGCCGTGCCGCTGCCGCCGTTTCGCGAGCGGGTCGAATTTCGCGGGGTTTCGTTCCGCTATCCCGACGGCGACCGCGACGTGCTTCACGCGATCGATCTCGAGATCCTCGCGGGCCAGGTTGTCGCGCTCGTGGGCCATTCGGGCGCCGGCAAGTCGACGATTGCGAGCCTGTTGATGCGGCTTCACGACGTCACGGGCGGCGCGGTGCTCGTCGATGGCGTCGACATCAGGAATTCGACGCTCGAGAGCCTCAGGTCGCAGATGGCGTACGTGTCGCAGGAGACGATTCTGTTTGACGACACCGTTCGGGCGAACATCGCATACGGACGGGCCGACGTCACGCTTGAAAGCGTGCGCTCGGCTGCGACGGCGGCGTTTGCCAACGGGTTTGTCGAGGAGCGCCCCGACGGTTACGACACGCTGATTGGCGAGCGGGGCATGCGGCTTTCGGGTGGCCAAAGGCAACGGCTGGCCATCGCGCGCGCGATTCTGAAGGACGCTCCGATACTCGTTCTCGACGAGGCGACGTCGGCGCTCGACACGCAATCCGAGCGCGAAGTGCAGCGCGCACTCTCCAACCTGATGGAAGGGCGTACGACGCTCGTCATTGCGCATCGCTTGTCCACGGTCCAGCGCGCCGATAAGATTGTCGTCCTCGATTCGGGCCATGTTGTGGAGGTAGGCCGTCACGAGGAACTGCTGGAGCGGGGCGGGCTCTACAGAACACTCTACGAAATGCAGTTTGAGGAGACGGCTGTGGGATAGGCTGCTGGCCTTTCCCTGTGGAGTCGTACAACCAGATGATCAAGAGCATGACAGGGTTCGGGCGTGGATCCGCCGACGTCGAGAACGTCAAGGCAACGGTCGAGCTCCGTACGGTCAACAACCGGCATCTCGACGTTCACGTCCGGATGGGTCAGGAGTTCGCCGAGATCGAGCTGGCGCTGAAGAAGCAGATCCAGGCGGCGCTCAAGCGCGGCCGCGTCGACATGACCGTGACGATCGAACGCTCTGGGGCGAGCGGCTACCAGATCAACCGCGACGTCGTGCAGGGCTACCTGGACGCCGTCGGCACGCTGCGCGAAGAATTCGGCCTTGGCGGCGACATTTCGATCGACTCGATCATGCGTCTTCCCGGTGTGCTGCAGTCCGCCACCGAGAGCGGTGCGTCCGACGATCACGCCGCAACGGCGGTGTCGTCGGCATTAACGGCGGCGCTCGCCGAGCTCGTCGCGATGCGCGCGGTCGAGGGTGCGGAGCTCGTGGCCGAGATGACACGTCGCGTCGACAAGATCGAGTCGCTGCTGCCGATGATCGAAGCCAAGGCCGAGATGCTGCCGGCGGCGACGCGCGATCGCCTCGAGAAGCGACTTGCGGAGCTCGTGCGAGGCAAGCCGATCGACGAGGGTCGGCTCGCGCAGGAGGTCGCCTATCTTGCGGAACGCAGCGACATCGCCGAGGAGCTGGCGAGGCTGAAGAGCCACCTCGTGCAATTCCGCCAGGCATTGCGGGGCGAGTCGGGCGAGGCCGGAAAGCGCCTCGATTTTCTTCTCCAGGAACTGAATCGCGAGGCGAACACGACGCTGTCCAAGTCGGGCGATGTCGAGATCAGCGAGGCCGCGATCACGATTAAGGCCGAGGTCGAGAAACTGCGCGAGCAAGTACAGAATGTCGAATAGCCGCGGAACATTGTTCGTGATCTCGGCTGCGTCCGGCTCAGGCAAGTCATCGCTCGTCGATGCGGTCATGAAGCGGATCCCTGGAACCGAGCGCGTGGTGACATGCACGACGCGGACTCCGCGCGGCGCAGAGCGCGATGGCGTCGACTACCATTTTCTGACCGTCGCCGAGTTCGAACGACGCATCGGCACAGGCGATTTTCTCGAGTATGCGCGCGTGCACGGCGACCGGCTCTACGGGACGTCGATGTCCGCAATTGCGCCGTTGCTCGAGCGTGGCGTCGACCTGTTTCTCGTCATCGATGTTCAGGGCGCCGAGAGCGTCAGACAACGGATGCCCGAGTCCGTTTCGGTGTTCGTGCTGCCGCCGTCGGCGGCCGAGCTCGAAATTCGGTTGCGCCGGCGGTGCGCCGAAGAGAATCACAACGACGAGACGGACGTTGCCGTTCGCCTCGAAACTGCGCGGGCAGAGGTCCGGCGGTTCCCTGAGTTTCAGTATGTTGTTGTAAATGATGACTTTGAGACGGCTGTCGACGAGCTTTCCAGCATCGTCGTCGCCGAGCGAAACCGGGTCGTGCGCCAGCGCTCCCGGCTTCTCGACATTTTGAAAACGTTTGGAGTGGAGAGTCTGCATGCCTGAGAACTTTGTGAAGACCGACAAGTTGGACAGCGCCTACCGCCTCGTGATCGTTGCGGCCAAGCGGAGCAAGGAACTGCAGCGTGGCGCGATACAGCGTATCGAGTCGACGGCCAAGAAGTTCACAACCATCGCGATCCAGGAAGTGAAGGCGGACGTGGTCCAGTTCGATCTGTGGGATACCGCAGAGGAGGGCGCCGAGTAGTCGCTCGGGATGTTCGGCAGGCGGGAAGAGCTATGAGGATTGCGCTCGCCGTCACGGGATGCATCGGGGCCTACAAGGCCGCGTTTCTGCTGAGGCTGTTGCAGCAGGAGGGAGCCGACGTTCGCGTCGCGATGACCGCGTCGGCGCAGCAGTTCGTGGGCCCGGTGACGTTCGAGGCGCTTTCGGGGCACCCGGTGATCACGTCGATGTGGGAACCGAGCGCAACCGGCGAGATCCGCCACATCGAGCTCGCGCAGTCGATCGACCTGCTGCTGGTTGCGCCGGCGACCGCGAACTCGCTCGCAAAATTTGCCAACGGAATCTGCGACGACTTCGTGTCGACGCTGTATGTCTCGACAACGGTGCCAGTGATGGTTGCTCCCGCCATGAACGTCGAGATGTGGAATCATGCGGCGACGCGCGAAAACGTCGAGCGGTTGCGACAATGCGGCGTGCACATCGTCGAGCCCGGAGCCGGGTATCTCGCGTGCGGCATGGTCGGCGAAGGCAGGCTCGCGGAGCCCGAAGAGATCGCGTCAAGCGCTCTTGCGCTGCTTCGGGGACGATCGCGCAACGACCTGCGGGGCGAGCACGTGCTCGTCACCGCCGGACCGACCCGAGAGCCGATCGATCCGGTGCGGTTCCTGACGAACAGGTCGTCGGGGCGGATGGGGTATGCGATCGCAGAGGCCGCTCGCGACCGAGGCGCTCGCGTCACGCTCGTCAGCGGACCCGTGTCGTTGCCGGCTCCCGCCGGCGTCGAGACGATACGCGTCGAGACGGCGGCCGAGATGGCGACTGAAACGCTCGCGCGCGCGGCCGACGCATCCATCATCGTGAAGTCGGCGGCGGTCGCCGACTACCGGCCAGTCCGGGCCGCCGAGTTGAAGATCAAGAAGTCGGATGCCGGCATGACGATCGACCTCGAACGGACGACCGACATCCTGGCGGAGCTCGGACGGCGCAAGGGAACCGCAGTGCTCGTTGGATTTGCCGCCGAGACCGACAACGTGATCGACAACGCGCGGGCCAAGCTCGACGGCAAGAATGCCGACGTGATCGTGGCGAACGACGTGACGGCCGAAGGTGCCGGGTTCGACGTCGACACGAACGTTGCGACGCTCGTTGGGCGCGGCGGCCGTGTGGACGAACTCCCGCGCATGTCGAAGCGCGAGCTCGCGGACCGGATTCTCGACGCGGCCGTGGCGGCGCGCGCAGACCGAGCCGCGCATGGCTGACGCGTCCGATCGGGAGGAGCTCGCGCGGCTCGTGTCGGATGTCGCTGCGTACGCCCGGTATCTCGGGCAGATCGGCGACGAGTACGTCAGTGCGGCTCCGTCGGCCCGGCGCGACGCGACAACCGCGCCCGTCGCCGAATCGATCGACCATGGCGCGCCGGCGTCCGCACCGGCGGCCGATCCCTCGCCACAGGTCTCCGTGCCGTCGCGGACGTCGCAACCGGTGGTGCAGGATCTCTTCGACACCGGCCGGCGGACGATCGCTCGGCCCGCGCCGGACCCTGCGCGGACGCCCACGCGTGAATCGCTCGATGCGATTTGCGCGGATCTCGGCGAGTGCACCCGTTGCAAGTTGCACACGGGACGGACGAACATCGTCTTTGGGCAGGGCGATCCGAACGCGCGATTGATGTTCGTTGGCGAAGGCCCCGGCGCCGACGAGGATGCGACGGGACTCCCGTTCGTCGGGGCGGCGGGCAAACTGCTCGATCGCATCATCGAGGCGATCGGGCTCAAGCGCGAGCAGGTGTACATCGCCAACGTCGTGAAGTGCCGTCCTCCGGGCAACCGCAAACCCGAGCGCGACGAAACGTCGACGTGCGAGCCGTTCCTGTTTCGCCAGATCGACGCCATCGCGCCGCGCGTGCTCGTTCTGCTCGGGAATACGCCCGTGGAGTCGCTTCTCGGGCTGAAAGGCGGTATCACGCGATTGCGCGGCGAGTTCCACGAATTCCGGGGAATCAAGGTGATGCCGACGTTCCACCCCGCGTATCTATTGCGCGATCCGACAAAGAAACGCGAGGTCTGGGAGGACATGAAAATGGTCAAACAGGAGCTCGGCCTGTAATGCCACGGGCGATCGCGGACCAGAAAATCAGGGTCAGGAGACGACGCAAATAAATGAGTTTGATAGAACCCAACGATGACGCGATATCGGTCGACTCGTCGACGCGCCCTAATTTCGTGCGGGATATCGTTGTACAGGACATCCGGTCAGGGCGACACGGCGGGCGCGTTCAGACTCGTTTCCCACCCGAACCGAACGGCTACCTTCACATCGGGCATGCGAAAGCGATCTGCATCGACTTCGGACTGGCGGCGGAGTTCGGCGGTAAGTGCAATCTTAGATTCGACGATACAAACCCGACCAGGGAAGAGACCGAGTACGTCGATTCGATCATGGCAGACGTTCGCTGGCTGGGTTTCGAGTGGGACGGGCTCTATTTTGCTTCCGACTATTTCGAACAGCTGTACGACTGGGCCGTTCAGCTCATTCGAGCCGGAATGGCTTACGTGTGCGACCTGAGCGCCGACGAGATTCGCGAACATCGGGGCACGCTGACCGAGCCAGGCAAAGACAGCCCGTATAGGAACCGTTCCGTCGAGGAGAACCTGGACCTCTTCAAGCGAATGAAAAATGGCGAGTTCCCGGACGGGTCGCGGACGCTTCGCGCCAAGATCGACATGGCATCGCCAAACCTGAACATGCGCGACCCGGTGATGTATCGCATCCTTCACATGGACCATCACCGCACGGGCGACGCGTGGTCCATCTATCCAATGTACGACTACGCGCACGGCCAATCGGATTCGATAGAGGAGGTGACACACTCGATCTGTACTCTCGAATTCGAATCGCATCGGCCGTTATACAATTGGTTCATAGAACACCTCGGCATCTTCCCGTCCCAGCAGATCGAGTTCGACCGGCTCAATCTCACGTATACGGTTCTGAGCAAACGCAGGCTGCTGACGTTGGTCCAGGAGGGACATGTCGAAGGATGGGACGACCCACGAATGCCAACGCTGTCGGCGCTTCGCCGTCGCGGCTATACGCCGGAGGCTATTCGCAATTTCTGCACGAGCCTGAGCGTTTCCAAGACCAACAATACGGTCGAAATTGCCCTCCTCGAGCACTTCGTCCGCGACGACCTCAACAAGACCGCGCCCCGCGTCATGGCCGTGCTGCGGCCCCTGCGGATCGTCATCGACAACTATCCCGATGATCTCGTCGAGGAGTTGAACGCCGTCAACAATCCCGAAGACGAGAGTATGGGAAGTCGTCGCGTGCCGTTTTCGAAGGTGCTGTACATCGAAAGGGACGATTTCCGCGAGGACCCGCCAAAGCAGTTTTTCCGACTCGCTCCGGGTCGTGAAGTCCGACTCCGCTACGCGTACCTCATTACGTGCGATTACGTCGTGAAGGACGCGGAGGGGAATATCGTGGAACTGCATTGTACATATGACCCGGCAACGCGCGGTGGCAACGCGCCTGACGGACGCAAAGTCAAGTCGACCATCCACTGGGTATCGGCTGCGCACGCGCTCGACTGCGAGGTCCGCCTCTACGACAAGTTGTTCATGAAAGAGAATCCGAGCGATCTCGAGGCAGGCCAGGACTTCACGGCGAACTTCAATCCACAGTCGCTCGAAGTGCTCTCGGCCTGCAAGGTCGAACCGAGCGTGCGC
>JBGAKX010000113.1:0-14613 GCA_044224215.1 Blastocatellia bacterium | reverse complement strand
AGGGTGCTTCGAACCGGGGCCTTTGGAACCAAGCACGGCGCGTTGCGATTCGTCGCACACCGCACAACGTTGATTCGCAGGGGAGTTGCACTCTTCGGGGTGCATCAGCGGTTCCACCGAGCCCAACCGCCAGTGCTACCGCTTGATCCACAGCTTCTCGTACGCGACCATCGGCGTCGCAAACGTTACCTCGAGACCGTGGACTTCCGGCCGCGCGAACCGTCCCATCTGCGAGTGGTACAGGGGAAGGATCAACGCCTGTCGCGCGACGAGATCTTCGATCTCTCGATACAGATCGTGCCGCAGCTCGGGATCTTGCGCCACGCGGCTCCGCTCGATGAGACGGTCGATTTCGGGTGTTCCGCAGAACGTGCCCACCCATCCGCGCTCCGAGTGCAGCAGTCCGTGCGTGAAGCTGTCGGCGTCGGGGTAGTCCGCCGTCCAGCCCAGCAGGAAGAGGTCGTCGAGCGCCTCGGCGCGCGCCGCCTCCCACGCGGGGCCCTCGCGGTCGGCAACGGTCGCACGCACGCCGATCGCTTCGAGCGCTTCAAAGACCGCCGTGCGGAAGGGAGCGAGCGAACCACCCGCGTACACGGGCCGCATCAGCGTCGACGCTTCGATCTCCTTCGGGAAAGGGCGAGGTCGCGCGTCGTGGCCGGTCGACCAGCGAGAAGGATCGTATCCCAGCAATCCGGGCGGAATCACTCCGGTCGCAGGAACCGCCAACCTCCCGCGCGAGTGAGCGACGATCGCCTCCACGTCCAGCGACTTGATGACGTGATGGCGCGCTGCTTCGTCCGCGAACGGCCCGCGACGCGTGTTGAAGACAAGCATGATCGTCTGAAGCATCGGTGATTCGCGGTAACCGGGCGCGATGGTCGGATCGTGCAGCAACGCATCCTCGTCGTCCGAGAACAGGTTCCACGCAAGCGAGATCCTGCCCGCGCGAAAGTCCGCCGCAACCTGGTCCGGTGTACTCCCGAACGTGAAGACCACGCCGTCACTCCGGGGAAATCCTTGTCGCCAGTATGTCGGATTGGCCTCGAGCTCAACGCGTACCGCCGGGTCGAACCTGAGGATCTGGAACGGTCCGGTTCCCGCCGTTCCGTCGCGCCAGCCGGAGACAAAGCTCTCGGACCCCTCGGGCACGATCGCAGCGCCAGGATCCGACAGCAGCGTCGGAAAGAACGCGACAGGTTGCTCCAATTCGATCGTGAATTCGAGCCTCGAGAGAATTCGAAATCCCTCCAGTTCGTCGCACTCGCCCTCGATCATCTCCCTCGCTCCTCGCACAGGGAGCAACTGCCACCGATAGACGCTGGTGCCGGACTTCAGCAGGCGCTCGAGCGAGTAGCGCACATCCCGCGATGTCAGCTGGCGACCATTGTGGAACAGCACGTCGTCGCGAAGGCGGAATCTGTAGCGCCGTCCCGAGTCCTCCGATACGTACTCGGCCGCAAGCCACGGCACGACGCGCGCGCCGTCGACGTGTCGCGTGAGCGTCTCGAACACGGTGGAGATCAGTTCGACGTCGTGGTCCGTCTGGATCATCGCCGGGTCGAGCGTTCGTGGATTGATCCCGAGGGGCAGGGCGACCTGGATGACGCCGCCGCGACGCCGGCGCTCGGACGACGGAGGGGCCGCGGTCTTGCCGAGGGTGTCGTAGTTGACGAATGGCGGTGTATTCCGCAGTCGAACGCGATGAAGACGGCGCGACACGATCCGGTACTCGACTTCGTGGTAAAGGGGAACCATGGCACCCGACGCGAGAATCGACTGCTCGATCGCCCGGTACTGTGCCTCCCGGAGCCGCGGGTCGGTTGTTCGACGCGCTGCCTCGAATTCGGCGTCCAGCGACTTTCGGGCAAAGTAGTGTCGCGCACGTCCCGCCTCGCTGTGAAACACGCCGTACAGGTAGCTGTCGGGGTCGTTGTAATCGGCACCCCAGCCGCCGATCAGCATGTCGATGCCAGCAATGAACTCGGGATCGTCGTAATACTGAAAAATCTCGGATTCGATCAGCTCGACCTCGATTCCGTACTCCTTCCACAGCCGGAGCAGCGCATCGACGTACTCCTGTCGGCCCTTGTAGCCGACCGCAACTGCAGCCCGCAGTTTGATCGGTCGCTCGAGCGGGGCGAGCAGGGCGTCCACCTCGGTCGGAAGACTCGCCGGTCGCCGGAGATTCGGATCGTGCCCAAGCGTACCAGGCGGGAGGATTCCCTCGGCTCGCTGCGAAAACCTCCCAAGATACGGGCTGACGAGGTCGCGGCTGCGGGTCACGGCGTCGACGGCGATACGCACGCGGGGATCGCTCCCGCGCGCGCCTGTAACGTTGAACAGTACAAACCACACATTCGTGCCAGGGACCTCGAGAATCCGGAACCTACGGCGGCGATCCCGCGTGAGCTCCTCGAGTTGCTCGGACGGCACGCCACGGCCAATGTCGAGCTCGCCTGACTGCAACCCGGCAAATACCTCCGTCGGCGTGAGACTTCCGCGAAAGACGATCGCCGCAACATTCGCCGGCGACCCGCGCCACGGCTGCGGATTGCGGACAAGGCGAACCTTGCCGGTTTCAAACGACGCCACGGCGAATGGACCCGTCCCTACGATTCCCGATGCATCGGGCGCCTCCACCACAACGGCGGTTCGAATGTCCGTGAGCAGGGAGGGGAAGATTCTGAGGGGTTGGCCGAACGAACACTCGAGTTCGAGGTCTCCCGTGACGCGAAGCCCTGCAATTTCGTCCGAGGTTCCGTCGAGGAACGAAGACAGCCCGCTGAGCGGTCTGAACGCAGCAGGAAGATCGATGGTGCAGGCCTTCACCGCGGATTCGAACGACTGTTTCACGCATGCCGCGTCGACGAGCGTTCCGTTGTGAGCGCGGATGCTCGCGCGCAAGGTCAGCCGGCACACCGTGTCCCCGTCGGCAAACTCCCACCGCTCGCAGAGGTTCGGGACGACGACGCCCTGGTCATCCGTGCCGAACAGCGTGTCGACGATGTTCGCAAAGACCTCCTGCTCACCCGTCGTAAACAGGTTCACCGGGTGCATCGCGCGGATCATTGCCGGCGTCCCGAAAGTGACGGTCGCGCTCCGGTCGAACTCGGGTTCGTCTGGTTTCTTGACGGCGCGTAGAAGTTCCAGTTCGGCGCCGAGCGCGGCAGCCTGATCAAAGTCGCCCCTGAGGCTGGCAAGAGTCGAACCGAGCGCGAGGAGGCGGCTGTGGGGCGAGTCGTCGGGCGCGGGGGCTGCCTGCGCGTGATCGAGATCCGCGGTCGCCCGGGCCAGCGCAAGACCATCGCGGATCCATCGCTCGGCACGCTCCACGGCACGCGCGTCCCATGCCGAATGAGCCGCGAGCGCGATGGCGTCGAGCGCCTCGGTCGTCGCGCCGTTGGCTTGAAAGATCTCGATGGCCTTCTCGAGTTCGAGTACGGACTGAAACGCATCGCCGGCCATCCGGTGCGACGCTGCGAGCAGGACTCGCGCCTGGGCCTCGAGCACCGGAACCGCGTGCTCCCTGTGCGGGAGGAACTCGAGTGCGGAGCGCGCCGCCCGGGCTGCGTCATCCGCCGAGAACGTCTCGAGCGATCGTTTTGCGAGAGCAAGCGCAAACCCGACGACCTTGTCCGGCACGTCGCCCGCAGCGTAGTGATGAACGAGCTGGGGCAGCACCTGTTCCAGGTGCGCGCCGTGACGCCGTTCGAGCCGCTGCGCGTATCCTCGATGCAACGTGCGCCGTCGGCGCCGTGACAGACTGCCGTACAGGACGTCCCTCACGATTGCGCTCGAAAACGCGATCGTCTCGCCACGCGGCTCGCGTTGCTCCTCGAGAAATCCGACGTCGACCAGCCAGTCGACCGTGTCTTCAAGATTCGCGACGTCTTCGGCAAGCAGTTCGAGATCGCGGAAGTCGAACGTCCGGCCAAGCACGGACGCGATCTCGAGCACTTCGCGCGGAGCACTGTCGAGCCTCTTGATTCGTTCTTCGACGGCCTGCTGAATCGTCTCCGGAAACACCTCGGTCGAGATGCCCGCGTCATTCGGAAGCGAAAGTTCCCCCGTAGTGTTCGCGGCGAGCTCGCCCGAATCGGTCAACGCGTGGACGAGCTCGATTGTGAAGAACGGGTTCCCTTCGGTCACCTCGAAGAGCTTCTCGTGAAAGCCAGCCGAAACGGGAGCGCTGTCGAGGAGGGACTCGACAAGCTCACGTTGCTGCTGGTCCGTCAGCGGACCGACGCGCATCGCGGCGAACCGTCGGTCGCCCCGGAAGCTGTCCATCAGCCGCGTGATCGTATGGTCGCGACCGACCTCCGTCGACCGGTACGTCCCCACGATGAGCGTGGGTGTCGCGCTCAGCCTCCGCGCCATGTACTGCAGCGCCTCGACCGACACATCGCTTGCGTGCAGGTCCTCGAGGACGAGCACGAGCGGACGGCCGCGCCCGATCCGTGCCATCGTCCGCGACAGCAGCTCAAAGACGTCGGTGCGCTCCCAGAACTGGTTGCGGTCGGACGTGCTCTGCTGGCTCGACGTTCCCGTGAACGTCGTTCGCTGAGAGACGAGCTCTCCGAGCGACGGGAAGAGCGTCGCCAGCTCCGGCAGCACGTCCGCGAGGTCCGTTGGGGCGCCGCTCGAGGTCGACGCCGTCGACGTCTCGGCAAGCAGGTACGCCTGGATCCAGTCGCAGAACCCCTGGTACGGAAACGACTGGTCGTTGTCGAGGCAGCGACCCTTCAGTACGCGCGCGCCTTTTGATCGTGCGGCGTATTCGAGCTCGCCAACGAGACGGGTCTTGCCGATTCCGGCTTCGCCTCCGACCAGCACGAATTGACACTCGCCGCCGCCGGCCTGTCCGAGACGGTCGACAAGCTCTGCGTATTCCTTCTCGCGGCCGACGAAGAGCGAGCGCGGCTGCGCCGAGCTAGCACCAGGCCGCGGAACACTGCTTGGCGTGTTGTGGACGGGGGTGCCGAGGACGCCGGCTTTGACGCGCAGCAACGCGTCGGCAAGAACGCGGGCGGTCTGGGGACGCCGGGACGGCGATTTTTCGAGACAGCCCGCGACGATCGAATCGAGCTCGGGGTCGATTCCGTCGCGATATCCCGAGAGCGCGCGCGGAACCGAGAACGCTATTCGGGAATAGAGCGGGGCCCCGGTGCCGGTGAAGGGGGGCCGTCCAGCGATGCATTCGTAGAGCACGACGCCGAGGGCGTAGATGTCAGTCCGGCCGTCGATCTCACCTTCGGAGATCTGCTCGGGACTCAGGTAGACACCAGTTCCGATGATGACGCCGGATTTCGTGACACGCTCTTCGAACTCGGCCGCCGCGACGCCAAAGTCCGCGACGCGCACGCGCAGGTGCCCGCCCTCGTCCCGCTCGAGCATGATGTTCTCGGGCTTCACGTCGCGGTGCACGACGCCGAGGTTGTGGCTGTATTGCAGCGCCTCGGCAACCTGGATGCCGATCTCGATGGCATCGGGAATCGCGATGGTGCGTTCCATCAGCGTCCGACGCAACGAGGCGCCCTGGACGAACGGCATCACGAGAAAGATCGCCGTGTCGTGTTCGACGACGTCGTGAAGCGGAATGATTCCCGGATGGTCCATCTTGGCGACGACACGCGCTTCGCGCTGGAAGCGCTCCACCGACTCGTCGTTCATATTCGCGGGCGCAAGCAGCTTGACGGCCACCTCGCGTTCTAGCACGAGGTCGCGCGCAAGGTACACGACGCCCATCCCGCCGCGGCCAACCTCGCGGACGATTTCGTAGCGGTTTGCGAGTACCGTGCCGATCATGTACGGTTAGCTGCGGCTGCCGTCCGGCGCGTCGAGTCGACTTACCCACATTCGACGGCCGGTCCAGCAGAGAGATAGATGACGACGCGTAGATAGTCTCTCGTGCGGGAACGATTCGAACATGCTGGTCAGGTGTCCGGACGGACAGAATCCTCCAAAGAGGCGTATCGACATCCTATGAGATTTGTTTACCGAGTGGCGCTTCTCGCAATCATCTGTGGCGTTCTACCACACACGGCGGTCGTTTCTGCAAAGGGGCCAAAGGGTGTTCTGCTCGAGGACCTGACGTGGCAGGAAGCCGAGAAGGTCCTGACGCCGTCAACGGTCGTGGTCATTCCGCTTGGCGCTGCGTCAAAGGAGCACGGACCGCACCTGAAGCTCAAGAACGACTTTCTGATCGCCGAGTACCTGAAGCGTCAGGTCCTCGAGCGCGCGGATGTGGTCATTGCGCCCACGGTCAACTACAGCTTCTATCCGGCATTTGTCGAGTATCCCGGAGCGACCTCGCTCTCGCTTGAAACGTCGCGGGACATGATTGTCGAGATCTGCCGGGGTCTGTCGCGATTCGGCCCGCGGCGGTTCTACGTGCTGAATACGGGCGTCTCGACGCGCCGCGCGCTCGCGCCGGCAGTGGAGATTCTTGCGAAGGAAGGCATCGTGATGCGCTTTACGGACCTGCTTGTGACGCTCGACCCGATCGAGAAGCGCGTCTCCAAGCAGGAGGGCGGCACACATGCCGACGAGATCGAGACGTCGATGATGCTCTACATCGCGCCCGCGACGGTGGACATGAAGAAGGCCGTGAAGGACTACCACCCGGGCGAGGGCCCGCTCACGCGCGATCCGAACGGGAAGGGAACGTACTCGGCATCCGGAATCTTTGGCGACGCGACGCTCGCGACGCGCGAGAAGGGGAAGTTCGTAATGGACGCGCTCGTCGCGGCGCTGCTCGTCGACATCGAGAAGCTCGCTGCAACTCCAGTGACCCACTAACCATCGTGGTGCGTCACGTTGACGCGAGGTCGAGCAGCAGGCGCACGAGCATCGCGGGTCGGCGGGGCAGGTCGGCGACCACGATCTGTTCGTGGTCGGCGTGCGCGCCCATTCCGTCCACGCCGAGCCCGTCGAGCGTCGGGATGCCGAGCGCGGCGGTGAAGTTGCCGTCGCTCGCGCCTCCGACGTGGCCTTCGCCAAGCTCGAAGCCGGACTGATTTGCGGCACGCGCCGCGCGCTCAAAGAGCTCGACAACGTGCGGCGTTCGCTCGAACGGGGGCCGATCGATTCCACCCGTGACGTCGATGCGGGCGCCGTTGTGGTCCCCCGCGATGTCGCGAATCGCGAGGTCGACGACGCCCGCCTGCTCGGCGCGTCGGAAGCGGACATCGATCTCGAGCTCGGCGTGCGCCGCAATCACGTTCGACCGCGTGCCGCCGCGAATGACGCCGACGTTGATCGACAGCCCATTCGCCAGATCGTTGAGCGCATGCACGCGCGTCACGACGCCGGCCGCGGCTCCGATCGCACTGATTCCCTTGTCGGGATCGACGCCTGCATGAGCTGCGCGTCCGGTCACGGCGACGTGATAGTTTGCCACGCCGGAACGTGACGTCTTGGCGCGTCCTCCGGGAAGCGCCGGTTCGAAGACGAGGACCGCTCGGGCTTCCCGCGCTTCGCGCTCGATGATCGATCTCGAAGACGCGCTGCCAATCTCTTCGTCACAGTTGAATACCACGGTCAACGGCGTTCGGTGACCGTGTTCTGCGAGTCCACGAATGGCCTCCAGCACCACGAGACATCCCGCCTTCATGTCGAACGCGCCCGGTCCGAACGCGGCGTCTCCGTCGACGCGCCAGGGCATTCGTTCGAGCGTCCCGCGAGGCCAGACCGTGTCGGTGTGCCCCACGAGGAGAATCGGGTCGGCGCCTTCGCCAAACCGTGCAACGAGATTCGGTCCGTGGACGTGCTCGTCGATCACCTCGACGTGTGCCCCCGTACGCGCTAGTTCGCGCTCGAACCAGCGGACGATCTCGCGGATTCCTTCCGCGTCGCGCGACGGAGACTCGATACGCACGAGCGAGCCCAACTCGTCGAGCATTCGCCCGGCCCGTTCGGCATACCACGACGTCCAGTCTGTTCCGGCGGTTACGGTCATCTGGCCTCCGCAGCGTCGTAAGGTACCACACGTCACGCAATTATCGCCCCGACACGCCCGCCCGGCAGCGCGTGAGCGCACCTGACATGTGTGGGCGATTCGAGTATACTTCGCGCCGACCCGCCGCACCGAATTGAGCTACCGCGCCCGTCATCCGAACGGGCAGGACCCGGCGCGCCGTTGAATTTGCCGAACGGCGCCCGCGACAGAATCGCTACGAGACCAGACTATGAAAATCGTCTTTTTTGGTTCACCGCTGACGTCGAGCAGATCTGATCACCGCTCGCGAATCCTGTTCACCCTGCTCGAGGGCACCGCCGAGAAGGGGCATCACGTCGTCTACTTCGAGCCGGCGGGTGGCGACGCGGACGGCGACTTTTCGTTCGTGAGGTTCGTTCGGTACGGAACGTGGGAGGAGGCTCGCGACACGGTCGAGACCGAGTGCTCCGATGCGAGTGCAATCGTCGTGCTCTCGGGGTTTCCGGAGGGGCCGGATGCCGCCGAGTTTCTCCTCGAGCAGGCCGTGCCGGCGGCAGCCTTCTACGATCTCGATCCGTGGGACACACTGAACGGATTCGACGGCCACGGCGCGGCGCCGTGGCTTCGCGCCGATCAGATTGGACGCTTCGATATCGTGTTCTCCATTTCCGGCGGTCCCGCGCTCGATACGTACCGCACGCGGTGGAGCGCGGAAGAGGCGCAGACGCTCTACGAGGCGATCGACACGGCGGTGTTTCACCCGCGGTCGCCCGAGCCGGACATCGCGTGCGATCTTGCGCTCGTCGCGGACAGGCATCCGTCGACCGAGGCCACGCTCGAGTCGTATCTGCTCGAGGCGGCGCGCGCGTTGCCGTCGCACCGGTTCATCGTCGCCGGATCGGGATGGGAAGCGGCAGACTCATGGCCCGAGAACATCGAGTTGTTGATCGCATCGAGTCCCGTCGATCGCGCCACGATCTACTCGTCCGCGCGTCTTGTGCTCGTCCCGGTCGCACAGGATGCGATCGACTACGCGCTCCCGCTCGAACTGCTCGAACCGGCGGCGTGCGGCGCGGCGTGTGCCGTGGTTGACCGGCCGGGACTGTCGGACATGTTCGTTCGCGACGAAGAGATCCTCGTGCCGGCGTCGGGTGCCGACCTCGTGCCGTATCTGACGGTGGTCGGCGATTCGCGACTTCTCAGGCTGGGAAACATGGCCGAGAAGCGCGCGCTGAACGACTATTGCAAGCTGCGAATTGCGACGAAATTCGAGCAGCGGATCGCGAGGAAGTTCTTCCGTGGCCACAACGGATAGGGCGTTCTACATCGTCACGTGGAAGCCCGAGTATGCGCGGTTGATCGAGATGCCCGAGGACGCGCTCGAGCGTGTGGTCGTATCACTTGCGCAGGGCGGGTTCGCCCAGGACGTGGCCGACTTTGAGCGCCAGGTAAAGGAGCGCTTCCTCGAGGCGGAGTTCGAGTACCAGGGGCTCGAGCTCGAGCGTGTCGCAGAGGTCTTTGACCAGTACTTCACGCTCGCCGAGCCCGATCAGGTCATCAATCTCGACGAGGTCTGAGCCGGCCTAGGCGAGCGCGCGCGCGATGCGCTCGAGCGCGCCGTCGAGCAGATCGTCTTCCCGAGCGATGCAGAGCCGCATCCAGCGGTTCCACGCCGGATCGTCGGCAAATGCGCTGCCGGGAACTCCTGCGACGCCCTCGCGCTCGAGGAGTTGCGCATTGAGCTGCATCGCGTCCGGGAAACGGTCCGGGATGCGCACCCACAGGTAGAACGACGAGTGTGACGGGTAGATCGAGAACCCAAGCCCCTCGAGCGTGGTGGTCGCGCGCTCGCGCTTGGCTCTGAACTCGTCACGCTGCGCGTCGTAGTAGCCCGGATCGGCCATGAGGACCGAGGCGAGCGCGTATTGCAGCGGCGTCGGCGCGCAGACGTAGAAGACGTTTCCAGGGCCGTGGAGCTTGCTCGCAAGCGGGCCGTAGCCGAACGCAAAGCCAAGCCGCCAGCCGGAGACGCGCCACGACTTTGAGAACGAGTTGCATGTGATCGTCCGCTCGAACATTCCGGGCAGCGACGCCATCGAGATGTGGTCCGATGCGGTGAGCGTGAAGTGCTCGTAGACCTCGTCGCTGATGCAGATCAGGTCGAGCTCCTGGCAAATCGACGCGACGAGATCGAGCTCCTCGCGCGTCATAGACTTGCCTGTCGGGTTGGACGGCGAGCACACGACGATCGCCTTCAACGGATAGTCGGCTCGGCGCACGGCAGATCGGCACTGCGCGCGCAGCGCGTCGGGATCGATTTCGAGGTTCTCGCCACGCAGGGGGAAGATCTCGGCGCGGGCGCCGGCGGTGTCGAGAATCCGCTGGTGATACGGGTAGTAGGGCTCGAACAGCAACGCCGACGATCCCTTCAGGTACGCGTGCGCGGTTGCGACGAGCGCGCCTGTGGCGCCTGGAGTGATCATGATCTCGACCGGCGACGCGTCTGCGCTCACGGTGACGCCGTTATGCGCAAGCACCTTTCGCGCGACCTCAGCCCGGAGGTCGGGTATTCCCTCAAAGAACGTGTAGTGGTTACGGCCACCCGATATGGCCTCTTCTGCCGCACGGGCAAGCGCGGGCGGAATCGCCAGTTCGGACTGGCCTTGAACCAGATTTCCCTCCGGCTTCACGAGCCGCGCGATCTGTCGAATGTCGGGCTTGGCTGGTGCAGTCATTCACTCACTCCTGATCGAGGGTTCCCTGGGAACGCGCGAGTGTATCGGCCGCCGATGCGGCGTGTCAAACAACCGCAGGGTTGGCTTACAATCGCGCGGTGCGTCTGACGTCATTCCTCGTTTTCGTGGCCGTCGCCACAGTCTCGTGTGCGACGCCGCGGGCACCCGTGGAGCGGCGTTTTCCAATCCGCGGCACCATCGTCGCAACGGAGACGGCCGAACGAACGTTGACGGTGGCGCACGAACCGATCGAAGGTTACATGGACGCCATGACGATGACGCTGCACGTTGCAGACGACGTCGACGTACGGACCGTCACGATCGGCGATCGCATCACGGCTACGCTGGTCGTCGCAGACCGCGAGTCCGTGCTAACCGACGTGAGGCGGATCGATGCGGCCGGTGCAGTCGAGATCGCCAGCGTCGCGGACCCGGTGGAGGGGCAGCCGGCGCCGGACTTCGCACTGGTGGACCAGGACGGAAAGCCGTTGACGCTCCGGGGCTTCCGCGGCGATACCGTTGCGATCACGTTCATCTACACGCGCTGTCCGTTGCCGGACTATTGCGCGTTGATGACCGATCACTTCGCCGAGGTCGAGAGGGCGCTTCGATCGAACCCGTCGCTCTGGTCACGCACTCGGTTGCTGAGCATCTCGATCGATCCGGAGCGGGACACGCCGCCCGTCCTCGCCGAGTACGGCCGCAAGGCAGTGGCTCCCGCCGAGCCGGACTTCACGCACTGGTCTCTTGCGACCGGCGATCCCGACACGATTCGGCGAGTCGCGGCGGCATACGGACTGAGCTACGAAACGCGGTCCGGCCAGATCGTCCACTCGCTCAGGACCGCAGTCGTGGGTCCCGACGGAACGCTCGTGAGGCTCCTGCGAGGAAACAAGTGGACTGCGGAACAGCTCATGCAAATACTGAGCAGTTGAGGTCTAAACTACCGTGAGAACACGATTGGCTGCGACCGTGCTCCATCGGGATTGAGCACGGTGACGTTGACCGTGGTTCCCTCGGGAATTGCCTCGAGCCAGTCCGCCCTCGAGCTGCAGCTGTGGCGGCTCTTCGTGCGCGAGTCGCGCAGCGGCGCACCGTTGACCTCGATGATGGAGCCGTTTCTGATGTCCTGACCTGAGACGACGAGCCGCGACCCCTTGACCTCGGCGCCGTCGAGGGCCGGCTCGGAGGGCGTCCGGTGTTCGGCGTCGACCGTGATTCCGAGGAACGCGATGCACATCTCGTCGGTCGTGCGTTCACCCCACGACACGTCCTGCGGGGGGAAGTTCGGCTGGCTGTGGTTCAGCTCCGAGTTGTCGTAGAGCGCCTGCACGTCGATCTGCGTCCCGCCGGGAAGCGGTATCCGGTCGGCGTATCGGTAGGCTCCCTGCCAGTGGAAATCCCAGTCGTTGATGTAGATCAGACAGCGCCGTTCGCCGCCTGGCAGCGTTGCCGTCACCTGCATCTCGCGGCCGAGCAGGTGCATATGCGGCGCGACCGACTCGAGCGTCAGGTTGACGCCCGGAGGGAGGCTGAACGACACGTTGACCGGATAGTCGCGGGCGCCTGCAGGGATCGTGAAATTGCGGTTGATCAGCGGAAGCACGATCGCATCCTGATAGACAGGCGAGCGGGCAAAGTGGAGGCCGATCCTGGTTTGGTCGACTTCGTCCTCGCCGTTCGGCTTGTAGTGGATCTGCATCACGACGCGTGCGCCGCGGGGAACCAGGTATCCCGTGCCTTCGCGGAGCTCGGTCGGTGGCGCGCCCGGCGCCCAGCCTCCGAGCGATCCGATCGTGTTGAAGCCCGGACCGCCGAACGACGTGTAGCCGGGACCGGGATCCGCGCGATCGAGGTCCACGGAAACACCGGACGTATCGATGAAAAGCAGAATGTGGTGAACGATCTTGTGGTTTCCGGGCCGGACCTCGACGCCCGTGATGAAGCGGTCGGTGTCGAAATTCGTCGCTACGGTGAAGCACCGGTAGATGTCCGACGACGCAGACGCCGGAACCTTGTACCCCTGGCGCGTCGAAACGAGCTCGACGTCCGGCTCGCCGAGCTTCCACTCATCCGGGAACGTGAGGCTTGCCGGCATGTCCGCGGGATCGCCCTCGGGAGCTCCGTCTGCGACCCACCGTCCGATCGTCTCGATCTCGTCGTCCGAGAGGCTTCGCTTGTTGAGGAACTCGCTGCAGCCCTCGACCGGCTTCCACGGAGGCATCTGATGCGACGCCGTGCGCTCGGCGATCTGGTCTGCGTACTCCACCGACTCCTCGTACGTCATCAACGAGAACGGCGCGATGTCGCCCGGGTGATGGCACGTCTGGCATTTGTCCTGGAAGATCCGCACGACCTGGTTCGAGAACGTCACCGGTTCCTGTGGCGCCGCGGCCATTGCCGGTTCGTGACTGGGCTGAAGTGCGACGGCTATGGCAAATGCTCCGGCGAGAAGCGCTGCGGACGCGACGAGTCGTCTCATGCTGTTGACCTTCCGTAGGTGACTGAGTGCGGGCGACTGAAATATAGCGCGGAGTCTGCGCGAGGCAAAGTGCGACGCGTTGCGGTGCAGCACGAATCGGCTGTTTCCAAATGCGAAACACTCGCTATAATCGCCCGTGTTGCAGGTGTCCCTCCTGCGAATCCCCAAACACACGCAGAAGACTGGTTGGCCATGTCATCCCAGGACTCATCCGGCAAGATTCCGTCGACGATCGGTAGGCAGTTGCGTGCCCAGGTGGCGTCGATCGGCATCAAGTTGACGCTCGCAGGCGAGCAGTTGAAACAGACGACCGATCCCGTCGAGGCTCAGGCAGTGCGCGATCACATTCTGACCCTGAAGGCCGAGGCGAGGGAACTCGTCGACAAGTACAAGATTGCCAAGAGCCTCTACGAGAATGCGGGCGCCGGCGACTCGCTGTCGTCGCTCGATCCGATTCTCGTGCTCGGCGAGCGCGACGAGGGACAGCCGATGGCGGGGCAGGCCCCGCCTGCGTACCAGCAACCGCCGATCTATGACCAGGCCGAGGCGCTCGCGATGGAACCGAATCCGCTGATTCTGGAGATCAGCGAGATGTCGCTGCCGCGCACGTCCGGCGAGTACCAGGCGCTGTCGTCCGCGCCGGAGGGTGCCGGCATCGTGCTCGATGCGGTGTCCGAGTCGCTGAACATGATCGTCGAGCGGGGCTCGAGGAGCTCGGTGGCTATCGCCCGCGGTGGCAGGCTGGGGCAGGCACTTGCGTGGAGCGTCGACGTGACGAGCGGCCAGACGCTGTTCGGTGTCTACATCCCCGCGCTCTCGTTGCAGCTGTCGACGGTTGCGCTCGTGCTCGAATACGGGGGCAGCGAGGACATGGTCATCGCTGCTGCGCTCGATGCGGCGGCGGACGGGCAGCACGCGGACGTGGCGCTGCAGGAGATCAAGGTGGCGTTTGGCGCCGACGTTGCCGAGCTCGTGGAGTGGAGCTCGTGGTTGAAGCAGATCGATCCGTGGGAGCATCGCGACCGCGCGTGGGCGAAGACGATCGGCGAGGCTCCGCCGCAGTCACTCGTGATTGGGATCTGCTGGCGCATGGCATCGCTTGCGATGTTGTCGCGGAGATATCGATCGGGCGGGACCGGTGCGCTCGAGCGCGCGGGTCGGGAGCGCGACCGGTTGTTGTGGTGCCATCGCGCGCTTGCAAAGGCGTTCCGGACGGTGGAGATGGGTCCGCTCGTGGACGCGTGGGAGCTGGTGATCGCGGACCTCGAGAATCGGGGCACACGAGGCGTGTAGGTCCCGTTGGTTCGAAGCACCCCGAAGGGGTGCAGGCAAACCACCATCCAACCACGTGAGGGCCGCGTCGGACTGCACCGGGGCGTATTCACATCGGTTTACCCCTTGGTTCGAAGCACCCCGAAGGGGTGCTCCAGAATAGCCGGGGGTCGAGGAGCGCAGCGACG
>JBGAKX010000112.1:0-14721 GCA_044224215.1 Blastocatellia bacterium | reverse complement strand
GTGAGCACGAGGTCGCCCAGACACGCGAGCCCCGACAGCGTCTCGACGTGGCCGCCCATGGCGACGGCCAGGCGCGTCATCTCGGCGAGGCCACGCGTGATGATGGCGGCAACCGTGTTGTGCCCGAGACCGAGACCGGTCACGCCGCCCGTCGCGATCGCGATGACGTTCTTGAGCGCGCCGCCCAGCTCCACGCCGACGACGTCATCGTTGGTGTAGACCCTGAAACTCCCTGAGGAGAGCTCCTTCTGGACGACGTTCGCCGACGATTCCACCGGCGATGCCGCGACGATCGCGGTCGGGACGCCGCGGGCCACTTCCGCCGCAAAACTCGGCCCCGACAGCACGACATAGCGGTCGTCGAACCCGCCGTCGAACACCTGCGACACGACCTCGGACATCCGAGCGAGCGTTTCGTTCTCGATCCCTTTCGACGCGCACACGAGAATCTCGTGACCAGTCAGCACGCCCTTCATTTCGCCGAGAACCTCGCGCGTCCCGTGCGACGGCACGACGAGCAGGACGAGCGTTGCCCCCTTGACCGCCTCGGCAAGATCCGACGTGGCGCGAATGTGCGGTGGAAACGGAAAACCGGGCAGATACGCGGTGTTGACGCGTGCAGCGTCCAACTCGGCTGCCGCGTCGGCGCGCCGCGACCACAGCCACACGTCGTGGCCGATGCGGGCCGCGTGAAGCGCGAGCGCGGTGCCCCAGCTCCCCGAACCGATGACGGCGACCTTCATGGACGATCCGGCTCCGCCGCGTCCGGCCCGTCGGATGCGGAACGCACAAACCGATGCTCGGTGCCGCGAATCAGCCTGCCGATATTCTCGTGGTGCTTTGCGATGATCAGCACGCACCCGATGCCGACGCCGGCCATTGTCTTCAGGCTCGACGGCGCCGAGAGTGGCACTCCCTGTGCGACGAGGATCCACAGCCCGGCCCACAACGGAACGAGCGCCGTCGCGACGATCGACGCGAGCGACACGATGCGCGTTCGCCAGAAGATCGCGATCCACACGACGAGCGTCGTCAACACGGCAACGGGCACGATCATCAGGTATGCGCCGACGCCGGTCGCCACGCCCTTGCCTCCACGAAAGCCTAGAAATACGGGATACATGTGGCCTACGACGACGGCCGCCGCGGCGGCCCCCAGCCAGAGTTGGTCGTCGTGAACCAGCCGCATCAGAAAGACCGCAAGCGCGCCCTTCGCAACGTCGAGAAGGTACGTCACTGCGCCCGCCTTGATACCCGCGCTGCGCGCGACGTTCGTGGCCCCGGTCGATCCAGATCCGATCGCGCGAACGTCGGCGCCGACAAACTGCTTCACGATGATGTATCCAAAGGGCACGGCGCCGAGAATGTACGCGACGACGAGCGCCCCAATGCCCGTCAACATGTCAGATCGCTCCAGGGTTGCCGAATCGTCCGCCAAATATACCGACTCGCGGCGGATTGCCGAAGCATCGATCAGCCCTCGCGCATCCGGTATCGCAATCGCGAATAGCGCGTGAACTGGCGCGACGCATCCGTCGTGACCGAACTGGCGGTGTGTTTCTTGAAATCGGCGCGGTTGAGCAGACCTCGCGACTGGACGCGCGACTCCTGCGGCCACGCGTGCGTGAGCAGTCGCGCCACGCGTCGATAATCGGCGTCGTAGCGCGATGCGCCGAGGTACTCGGAGAGCATGCCCCCCAGCTGTGCGACGTTGCGATCGAGCCGCACCGATGGCCGTTCGAGAACGCTTGCAAAATCAAAGCTGTCCGCCTTGACTCGAAACCCCTGGTCGAGCGTCGGTCCATAGACGTCGATCGCATAGCTCTCGAGGAAGAATTGCGACGCCTCCTCCACGTCGAGCCCCTTGCGCTGTTTCCCGACGCCTTCGACGATATTGACCTGCGTTCCGACGACCCTGCCCTCCACGGCGACGACGACGTCCTCGCGCGACAGGTACGTCCAGTCGCCCCACAACACCTGGAGCGCGATGTTCTGGTCACCGAGCCTGAGCTCGCGAACCCTCTTCAGCCCGGTGTCGAGTGTGAGCGAATGATCTGAAACGACCGTCGTCCCGAGGTCCGCATCGCCGAGCAGCCGCGTGACGGTCTCGGCCTCGGCAGCGGTGCCGACGCGCACGACCGGCAACGACACGCGCGCCGAGTAGATATTCAGCGCGTCCGATTCCTCGATATGCGCAATTTCGGCGAGGCGGGTGATTTGTCGCGTCGTCGGCGCGTCCTGGTCGAGCGGCGCGAGCACGACGGAATATCCCGACTCCCATTCCTCGACGTGCTTGAGCAACGGTATCTGCAGACCCGCAACATCGGCCGTCATCGGGAGCGGTTCGCCACAATACATGCACGCCGTTCTGCGAACGCCACTCTGTCGCCCGCATTTCGGGCACTCCACCGTATCGGCCATTGGGCGGGATTATACGCGCGCGTGGCCTTCGGTGCGACGGATCGTTCCGCGACGCTCACACATCGGCCGTCGCCGCATTTCCCGCACGCCGCGCCGCGTGTATAGTCTGAAACCGCGCCACACTTGTCCCCCCTTCCACGGTGCGATCGACCATGAGCAAGGGCGATATTTTTCTCGTCGACGACAACCCAAATAACCTCACGCTCCTGTACGGCATTCTTCGCAATGCGGGGTATCAGGTGCGCGCGGCCAACAACGGGCGCCGCGCGCTCGACACCGTCGGTGCGTTCCCGCCCGAGCTCATCATGCTCGACATCAACATGCCGGACATGAGCGGGTACGAGGTGTGCGAGCACCTCAAGTCCGACGAAGCGACTCGCGATATTCCGGTGATATTTATCAGCGCGCTCGACGACGTGTTCGACAAGCTGCGCGCGTTTCAGCTCGGCGGCGTGGACTACGTCACAAAGCCGTTTCAGTCGGAAGAGGTGCTTGCACGGGTCGAGACGCAGCTGAAGCTCTTCCGGCTGCATCGCGACCTCGAGGTCAAGAAGCGCGAGCTCGAGACGTCGAATCGCGAGCTCGAGCGCCGCAACGCAGACCTCGTGCGCATGAACGAGGAATTGACACGCGCGCAGTCGCGCACGAACCTGATCTTCTCGGCGTTGTCCGACGTACTCCCGGGGACGATGCTCGACGACCGCTACCGCCTGGACGAGAAGATCGGCGCAGGCGGATTCGGCGCGGTCTACCGTGCGACGCACGTCGAGTTGAATCGACCGGTGGCTGTCAAGGTCCTGAGGCCGAGCCCGGGCAACGACAACCCGGATGCCGTGGCGCGGTTCCGGCAGGAGGCGATTTCGGCGAGCCGACTGAGCCATCCGAATGCGGTCACCGTCATGGACTTTGGCGTCTCGGCCGCCGGCATTGCCTATCTCGTCATGGAACTGCTCGAGGGCCGCACGCTCAAGGAACTGCTTCAGGACGAAGGCACGCTGCCCCTCGCCCGGTGCGCCGAGATCATCGCACCGGTGTGCGACGCGCTCGCCGAGGCGCACGAAGTCGGCGTCGTGCACCGAGACGTCAAGCCGGACAACATTTTTCTGCACAGGGGCGAAACCGGCGAGATCGTCAAGGTGCTCGATTTCGGAATCGCAAAGCTCGTCGAGGACGAGCCGCTCGAAATGCAGGGAATGACGGAAACGGGCGTCATTCTCGGAACGCCCGACTACATGGCGCCGGAGCGGCTGTTCGGCGGGAAATACGACGGCCGGTCGGACGTCTACAGCATCGGCGTCATACTGCACGAGATGCTCACCGGCCAGTTGCCGTTTCGTGTCGATCGGGACCTCGGACCTTATGCTATCGCGTTGCGACTCGCCAACGAGGAGCCCAAACCCCTGCGCGAGATCGACGACGGCGTGCCCGGCGAGATCGAGTCGGTCGTGCTGCGCACGCTTTCGAAAGATCCCGAGGTTCGCCCATCGGCAAGGGAATTCGCAGCCGTTCTGCTCGGTTCTATCGCCTAGTGCGCCGGCGCCGATGCCCGGTGGTAGCCCTTGCGCGAGCGCACCTCGACGCCCGGTCGCGCGACCGTGACACGAATTTCGCGATCGCCGGTCACGTCCTCGCGTTCGGGGTAGTAACCGATCAGGTACTGATGCCTGAGCTCGTCGGCGATTCGCGCGAACGCCGTCGGGAGGTCGTCGAGCCGGTCGGCGCGGTACAACACACCGCCCGTCGCCGTCGCCAGGTCAAACAGGAATGCGTCGGCGACGTGGTACGCCTGCTGCAGTTCGCGGAGCGTCTTGTCGTGGTCCACCGTCTGGTCGGATACGCGCCGTTCGCGCGTCTCGCCCGACGGCGCGGCCAGGGTCGCGTTGTCGGCGAGGCCCAGACGCTGCTCGACGTCGGGCAGCGTGTTGTAGCGGATCGGATAGACGATGATCTGGCGCCGCGTGATCTCGTCGAGCGAGTTTTCGTACGTGGCGATCGCACTCGCCGTGTCCACGCCGTCGGTAAAGAAGATGGCGGCGCGGCGGCCGTCGACCCCGGCGAACACGTTCGTCGTGACCTCGTGCACGGCCTCGTAGACCTGCGTGAACTTGCCCGCCGAGAGTCCCGCGAGCGCCTCGCGGAGCTGCGCGCGATCCGACGTCAACGGCGTCAGGACATTCACTTCGTCCTCGAAGGTGACGATAGCGACGCGGTCGCGCGGCCGCAGCTGATCGAGAAAGACGGACGCGGCCGCCTTGATGCGGTCGAGCTGGTCGCGCGTCGACCCGCTCGTGTCGAGCACGAGCGCGACGTTGAACGGCTCGTCGACCGACGCGAAGAACGTGATCTCCTGCGCCTCGCCGTTCTCCGAGAGCCCGAAATCCGACTGCTTCAGGTCGGTGACATAACGGCCTCCGGGTTCGCTGACGACGACGGGAACCTCGACGAGCGTCGTCTTCAGCTCGACCGTCTCGTCATCCCCTCCGGGCTTGTCCACCGGGCGTTGCGTACCAAACGCATTCGCCGACGTGATCGAAACAACCATCACAACGAGCAGCGTGATTCGCTTCATGACCGTACCACCCTCAGGCTCAGCTACGATTGGGGGTCCCCGATGCGCCACCCCTGTTCGTCGAAGTATAACGCAGCCCCGCGCGCGACATTGCCGCGCAACCGACCGGGCATTACCCTTGCAACATGCTTGAAGCAGGCCGCATCAACGCTGCACCCGACTTTGCCGACCTTCACCGACACCTCGGCGGCGCGGTCCATCCAAAGGTTTTGTACGGATATCTCGTCCAAGAGGGGCCCGACGGCGGAACGTCACCGCTCGAGCGCGACACGATCAGGCACCTTGTCGAACGGTTCCCGTCCTACCAGGATCTGAAGCACCACTTTGCGACGCGGATGCCGACGCTCGTGGACTACCTCGAGCTGCACAAGCTCGTCGAGCCGCTGCAGACACCGGGAGCCCTGTCGTACTTCATCTATCGCATCATCCGGGGCGCGCGCATCTTTGAGCAGACGTCGCTGCTCGAACTCCGGTTCAGCCCGTACCTCCGAACCGATCCGACGCTCGTCCAGTCCGAGCGAATCGCGGCGATGGAGGAGGTGCTCGAGGCCATCGCGTCGGCGACGCGCGTACCGGAGTATGCGGTCGACGTGCGGCTCGTGCTGTGTCTCCACTCGATCCTTCCGGACGACGTCAACGATGCGACGCTCGATCTTGCGCTCAGACGCCGCGACATCGTCCGTGGAATCGACGTGGCCGGCCCCGAAGAGCCGCTGCGCATGCGGCTCCCCCATTTCCTTTCGATCTACAGGCGCGCGGCTGAGGCGCACCTTCCAGCGACGGCACACCTCGGCGAGTCGTCGCCAGACTTCATCTACGAAGAGCTGTTTCCGTACCTGCGGCGGATCGGCCACGGTGTCCAGATTCCGTTGCACCGACCCGAGTTGCTACCCGAGTTGCGCCGCCGCGGTATCTGTTTCGAGCTGTGCCCGAGCACGTATCTGCACACGGGGACGTTTTCGAGCCTCGACCCGATGCGCGAAGTGACGCGCCGTCTCGATGCGGAAGGCATCGACTATTGCTTCTGCACCGACAACCCTGCGTTCAACGGCCGCTACCTGCAGGGCGAACACGAGAACGCGCTCGAGCACGATCTGATCGACTTCAGCGGGCTCGTGCGTTGCCAGCGCAACGCATTCAAGCATGTGTTCTAGTCCAGCGCGTTCGAGCTAGCGGCTGAACGACAGCGCAGCGGAGACCTGTCCGGTTGTCGGATGGTGCACCGTGATCTGCACCGTCGCTCCCGCAGGAATCAGCGATTTAAGGCGCGAGTCCTTTGAGACGATCCGGGTGGTGGTTCCGTCACCCAGCTGCTGGCGCGCCGGGAACTTGATCGACCCGAGCAACGTGTCACCAACAAAGAGCTGCGCCTCGCCGACGCGGATCGCGCTGCCGTCCACGATGAGCGACAGCTTTCCGTTTCCAGCCTTCTTGAGTTTTGCCATCAGAAGCGCAGGTCGCGCCCAGACATCGAGCTGAACGTCGTCGGATGCCTGGTGGCTCATGGAGTCCGTCACCATTATCCGGACTGTGACCGCGCCCGAGAGCGTATCCGGCACTACCCACGACAACTCAGTAGTGCCTGGTGCGACGTTGTCGATCACGCCAAACGTCGCGCCACCGTCGGTCGAGTACGAGAGAACCTGCGACGTGACAGGGTTGGGCCCGGACGTCGACCACCGCAGTTGCAGCGGCACGCCCGCACCCTCGGGGCCAGTCACGGACGCGAGCGTCACGCGCGGAAGATTCGAATTGAGGATCTCGAGCGCGCGCTCGACCGCGGCGCGCGCGTTCACGCGGCCAAAGCCGTACTGCAGGCTATGCCCGTCGACGTCGTAGCCGCCGCCGCCTGGATCGATCTTGTCGGCGGTGTCTTCGAGCACGTCACGGACCTCTTCCCACGTCAGATCGGGGTTGACCGACAGGACGAGCGCAGCGACGCCCGCCGCAAGCGGACACGCGGACGACGTTCCGCCGAAGTTCGACGTGTAATCGCCGGAACTGTATCCGTTCGGACCGGTAAGGTCGGTCGTCGTGATCGCGAGCGATCCGCCATTGGACGGCGCCGCGATGGCGACGGCGCGTCCGAACCTGCTGTAGCCCGCGCGCGTGTCATAGTTCGTCGAGGCCGCAACGGCGACGACGCCCGGATAGCTGACGTAGTTGTCGTGCACGGTGTCGTCGTTCGAGTTGCCTGCCGCAAAGAAGATGACCATGCCCTTCCCGTTGCGGCCCGTGCTTGTCGCATAGTCGATTGCGACCCGCGTCGCGTCCGGAAGCGGCGTGTCGTCGTTGTCAGGGCCCCAGCTGTTGCTCATGACCGCGGCGCCGTGATCGGCAGCCCACAGGAACGCGTCCGCCTCGGTGGCGTTCGGCGTAAAGGTCGATTCCGCATAGAGCTGAATCGGCATGAGCCTGCAGTTGGGCGCCACGCCCGTGGTCGCGTACGAATTGTCGGCCGCGGCCACGGCAACGCCCGCCGCCGACGTGCCGTGCGCGATGTTCTCGTCGCCCGGTCCCGGGAACGGATCGTTATCGCCGTGCACCACGTCGCGCGGGCTTGTGACCTTAGCAACACCGTCGATGGTCACGTCAAAATCGCCGTGGTGGTAGTCGATTCCGGTGTCGGCGACTGCGACTGTCACCGACGGGTCACCGAGCGTGATGTCCCACGCCTCGGTCGCCTTGACGTCGGCGCCGCGCGAACCGGAGCCCTGTCCCGTATTCAGTAAGTGCCACTGGTTCGCAAACTGCGGATCATTGGGGATTGCGCGGAGCGAGCGCGACGCGAGGAAGTTCGGATGGGCAAACCGGCACAGACCGGTCTCGAAGAGCGCGTTCGCCACCGTCAGCGCGTCGTGACCTTCGGTCACTTGCGTCACACGGAGTCGAAAGCCGTTCGGCGCGTATCCGAGCGGTTCGACGATGTCGGCGCCAAGGCGGCTCGAAAGTTCCTCGATCGTGTCGCGCGCGACGGCTGGCCCGAACTGCACGAGCAGATCGTCGGCGAGAAAGAGCGTCGACGCATCGCGCTCGACACCCGGCTCGAAGAAGACCGGCATCACGGCCGCCTCTTGAGGAGTGACCATCGCGCGCACGGTCGCGGCAGCGTTGGCTTCGGACTTCGCCGAAGGCGCAAGCGTTACCTCCAGAAGGCCGCCAGCACGAATGTCGCGCACCGAAACGACACCTGTTTGGGTCGCGAGGCGCCCGACGAGCGACGTCTTGTCGACCTGGCTCCCGATGCGCACGGCCGCGCGCGTCGTCGAGCGAACGATGGGCACGCGCCGCCCGGCGTTGTAGTAGTAGTCGCCCGAGGCGACAGGCGCCTGGGCGTGACTGACGGGTTGCAGCACGCTTGATACAAGCAGAAGTGCGAAGGCCGGAATGAGTGCACGTCGACGATTCATGGGGTCGAATTGTACTAGCCGCGTGCATCAGCTCGCCAGTTCGCACCGATTGGCGGCCGCGATCCCGATGTGCGCTCACCGTTCGGCAATATCGGCGATCGGGCCGTCCATGGTACAAACAACCCGCAAAATACGGGTCGCCGCGACTGGTTCTCGACTGCGGTCGAACCCGACACGAGGTCGTTGCCGGACATGCGGATTGGAATCGATTTTGGGACGACGCGAACGGTCGTAGCGTGCGAAGACCGTGGCAACTATCCGCTTGTCTGTTTTCGCGATCCGCGCGGCTCGTGGATCGAGTGGTACCCCTCGCGCATCGCGGCGCGGCACGGGGCGCTGTCCTTTGGCCATCACGCCGAAGCGCTCCGAGGCGACCCGCATGCGTGGCACCTATCCTCGATCAAGCGGCTCCTCTCGTGGTCGGCGCCCGATCATGCGATCGACATCCCCGGAGTCGGCCGCATTGCGTTGCTCGAGCTGCTGACGATGTACATCGAATCGCTTGCGCGCGAGCTGCGATCCGACGCCGCGAACATCCACATTGCGGACGACGAACCGCTCGAGGCGATGGTTTCGGTTCCGGCAAACGCCAACAGCAACCAGCGCTTCCTGACGCTCGAGGCATTCAAGGCCGGCGGCTTCTCTGTCGTTGGAATGATGAACGAGCCGTCGGCGGCCGGCGTCGAATACGCCCACCGATTCGTGAAGCGGCCAGAGGGTCCGCGTCAGAAGCAGTACCTCGCGGTCTATGACCTTGGCGGCGGGACGTTCGACGCGGCGGCGATCCAGATTGCGGGGATGCGGCACGAGGTCATTTCGAGCGAGGGCGTCGAGCGGCTTGGCGGCGACGACTTTGACGAGGTGCTGCTCGACATGGTGGCCGACCCCTATGGCGGGTCGGCGGCGCTCGACGGTCCGACGCGTGCGCATCTGCTCGACGAATGCCGCGACCGCAAGGAATCACTCAACGCCCACACCCGGAAGATTCTCGTCGACACGAGCATCCTTGGGACCGACGACGCCGAGGTCGTCATTCAAGCGGCCAATTACTACGAGCGGTGCAGTCCGCTCGTCGACCGGACGATCGTTTGCCTTGAACGCGTCCTCTCGCGCCTCACCGAACACGACGACGAGTCGGATGCGTTGCCGTCAAGCGTCGCGACGGTGTACCTCGTTGGCGGCTCGACGCACTTCCCGCTCGTCCTGCGCTCGTTGCGCGATCGCTACGGGCGCAGGATCCAGCGGTCCCAGTATCCGCACGGCGCCGTCGCAATCGGCCTGGCTGTTGCCGCAAACCCAAAGGAACCGTACTTTGTCCGCGAGACGCTCACGCGCCACTTTGGCGTCTTTCGCGAAGCCGAGCACGGTCGGCGCGTTGTCTTTGATCCGATCTTCGTGAAGGACACGTCGCTCGTCGAGCGCGACGGGCATGCGCTGCTCGCCGAACGCAGATACCGGCCGGCGCACAACATCGGTCACTACCGGTATGCCGAGTGTGCGTCGCTGTCGCCCGACGGACATCCAGATTCCGGTGTGGCCCCGTGGGATGCGATCTGTTTCCCGTTCGAGCGGTCGCTGCAGCACCATCCGGACCTGGCATCGATGCCAGTCGAACGCGCCGATCCGTCCGAGACCGAGACGATCGTCGAGGAATACACCTGCGACACGAACGGCATCGTCACCGTCACGCTGCGGTCGGTTGAGAGCGGGTTCGAGCAGACGTTCCGGCTGGCCGGCTCGCTCAACTAGTCTGGATTCATAGACTTGAGTGATGGCATGCCGCGAGGGAGGCCTCTTTGACACGGTCTCGCAAGGATGCCTATACTTTTCCGTTCATCTCTTTACAAACAGGAACTATGGCTCGATACAAACGCATACTGTTCGCGATCCTCGCCGGCGCGCTCACGCTTCACCCCGCGCTCGGCGGGGCGCAGACGCCGGCCCAGGGCGAAGACCAGAACCAGATCACGACGCTCGAGGTATTCCTTCCCGTGATGGTCTTTGACAAGAAGGGAGACTTCATCCCGGGGCTCACGCGGCAGAACTTCCGCGTGTTCGAGAACGGCAAGGAGCAGCGGATCACGTCGTTCGACGCGCCGTCGCAGATCCCTCTCGACATCGCGATCCTGATCGATACGAGCAACTCGGTGAAGCGCAAGCTGCTGTTCGAAAAGGACGCGGCCGCGGCGTTCGTCATGTCGATCCTCGAGCGCCGAACGGATCGTGCCCTCGTCGCATCGTTCGCGTCGGAAGTGTTGCTCCAGGTAGATTTCTCGAAGGACTCGGGCGATCTGACGCAGGCGATCGACAAGCTGAAAGCCGGCGGCAACACGCGGCTCTACGACGGCATCTTCAGCGTATGCGAACAGAAGATGGCGCTGCTGCCGCCAGGATCGCGGCCTGTGATGCTGCTGGTGACCGACGGTGCGGACGTTGGCAGCGATCACACGCTCGAAGAGGCAATCCAGATCGCGCAGCGCACGAACGTCACGATCTTTGCGATCAGCACGCGCAACTACTCGGACGTGAACGCCGGCACCACGAAGGCGTCCGTCGACAAGGAGCTCGATCAGCTGTGCGATGCGACGGGCGGCCGGACGTTTCTGCCGTACCAGCGGCTCGAGCTCGAGCGTGCGTTCGCCGGTGTTCGCACGCTGCTCAGGAACCAGTACGTGATCTATTACGAGCCGGCCGATCAGAATCGCGACGGCAAGTTCCGCAAGGTCGAGGTGAAGGTCGACGGCGCAGACCAGAAGGTCGAGGTTCGCGCAAAGCGTGGATACTACGCGCTTCCGCCGAATCCCGATGCAGTGCCGCGGTAATGACGCGCAACCGGGGCCAGGGGGATTTCTCATGAATTCGATTCGGCGTTGGTTCGTCGCCGTGACAGTGGCCGTGGTCATCATGCCGGTGGGCACCGGGGTTGCGCAGAACGGCGAGACGCGCACGCGGCGTGCGACAACTCCCGCACCGGCTCCGGCAAAGCCGGGCGGCGCTCCCGCGGCGCGCAACCTGCCCGCACAGGACAACGACCCGATCCAGTTGTCGACGGACGTCGTAAACGTGTTCTTCTCGGTAACGGACCAGAAGAACCGTTTCATCGGCGACATCGCGGAGCAGGACATCGTGCTGACCGAGGCCGGCGAGCCTCAGCAGATCTTTTCGTTTGGAAAGCAGACCAACCTTCCGCTCGAGGTCGCGATTGTGATCGACATGTCGAGCAGCCAGGAGTTCACGTTCAGCGACGAGAAGCGCGCCGCGCAGGCGTTCCTGCAGTCGGTCGTCAAACCACGGAAGGACACTGCCGCCATCGTCACGTTCGGCGAAGACGTGCAGTGGGTGCAGGGCATGACGAACCGGCTCGAGCGCGTCAACGAGTCGTTCAACCGGCTTTCGTGGCAGTCGCGGGTTGCATCTGGCAGCCGGACGGGCGCAACGGCTCTCTATGACGCGGTCGGAATCACCGCCACGGAACTGTTTCCGAAGCGCGTGAACCAAGCTGCGAACGACACGGCCACGCGGCGAGCAATCATCGTGCTGACAGATGGCGACGACACGGCAAGCGACCGGACGCTGTCGCAGTCGATCGACGATGCGCTTCGGTCCGAGGTGATCGTCTACGTGATCGGCATCGGCGACCGGTACCGCTCGACCGCGGTCAAACGCGCCGTCCTCGACACGCTCGCCGATCAGACGGGCGGCCACGCGTACTTTCCGACCTCCTACGACGACCTGCGCGCGGCGTTCCGCCAGATCGACGAAGAGATGCGCAGCCAGTACCTGATCGCGTACGAGCCGACGAACACGACACGCGACGGCTCGTTCCGCGTCATCGAGGTCGAAGTCCCGGCTCGTCAGGACGTCAAGATATTTCACCGAAAGGGGTACTTCGCGCCGCGGGAGAATGGCGCCGCAGTATCGCCCACGTCGCCGAGGCCGTAATGAAGCGTTCCATCCTTGTCGCAAGTCTTGGCGTGTTCCTCGCGCTGTCCGCGGCGCCTGCGCGGCCGCTTCAGGGCGGCCAGCAGGGCGCCCAGCAGGAAGAGCCCGTGCAGCTGGGGACCGAGCTCGTCAACGTTCCGTTCAACGTCACGGACAAGAAGAACAAGCAGATCGTCGACGTGAACCGCGAAGAGGTCCAGGTTCTCGAGGACGGCAAGCCGCAGGAGATCTTCTCGTTCGAGCGCAAGCTCGAGACGCCATTGACCATCGCGCTGCTCGTCGACATCAGCGGCAGCCAGGAGTACTCAATCGGCGCCGAACGGGAGGCAGCAGCACGCTTTCTGCAGAAGGTCGTGCGTCCCGACAAGGACCTTGCGTGCGTCGTTACGTTCGCCAAGGAGGTCACGCTCGAGCAGCTCCTGACCGGGAATCTCGAATCGCTCAACAAGGCGCTCGATCGCGTGCGCGTGTCGGTGTCGTCGGGATTCGGGCGCGGCGGCACCGCGCCGACCAATCCGCTCGCGGGCGGAACGTCGATGTTCGACGCAGTGTATCTCGCAGCTGACGACATCCTGCGGCCCGAGGCAGGACGCCGCGTCATCATTCTGGTGACAGACGGCGAGGACACGACCAGCTCGTACAACAGTGCTGCTGCTATCGAGCGCGCGTGGCGTTCGGAAGTGATCATCTACTGCATCGGGATCGGCGACCCCAGGTTGCAGAGCGTCAACGGCAGCGCGCTCGACAAGCTCTCGAAGGAGACAGGCGGCCGCTCGTTCGAGCCGCGCAGTTTCGAAGACCTCGACAAGGCCTTTGCCGAGATCGAGAACGACCTCCGCCAGCAGTACATCGTCAGTTACACGCCGTCGAACACGGCCAGGGACGGGACGTTCCGGAAGATCGAAATCCGGCTGGCGGGAGAAGCACGAAAGGACCTGAAGGTCCGGTTCCGCCGCGGGTACTACGCGCCCAGGGCGTGACGACGGGTCAGGCGCCGGCCAGGCGCGCAGAGCCGACAACGGACAGGATTCGTCCCGCCCTTGCGCCTTCGCGGCGGTAAGAAAAGAAGCGCTCGGGCTCGCACATCGTGCACGCGTCCGAGACGAAGATCCGGTCAGTCGGTACCCCGCACAGTTCGAGCTGGATTGCGCACGCAAGCTTCAGGTCGATGTGGCCCTTGTCGTCGTGCACGTTCGAGATCAGACGATCGCCGTACGGAAATTCGTTGCGGAATCGGGCGACGACTTCGGAGCCGACCTCGAAGCAGTCGGCACAGATCGCCGGGCCGATTGCCGCAATACAGTCGGCGCCGCGTGTGGCGAATGTGCCCATCATCCGCGCGATGCCGCGCTCGACGATCCGGTCGACGGCCCCTCTCCACCCAGCGTGAACGGCCGCAACCGCTCGCGTCCTGACGTCGGCGACGAGCACGGGAACGCAATCGGCCGTCTTCACGCCGAGCATCACGTCCTGACGATCCGTCACCATCGCATCGCTCTCGACCGTTTCGTCCGCGACTTCTGCGTCGGTGCGGACAATCCGAACGGTCGCGGAGTGCACCTGACGGCACGTCGCGACGACAAGTCCGTCCACACCCATCGCTCGCGCGAGGCGCGCGGACGTCGCTGTTACAGGCTCGCCTTCCGTTGCGCCTTCGCGCGTGCTGAATGCCGCCGTGACGCCGGCAGCCTCGAATGGCACGCACGCCATGTAGGTGATACCATCGCGCGAACGGTACTCGAAGTCACTCACGTATGATCGTCTCCATCGGTATCGATATCGTCGAAGTGGACCGCATCAAGGCGACCATCGGGCGCCTTGGCCAGCCGTTCATCGATCGCGTCTTCACCCCGGCCGAAATTGAGTATTGCGATGGCCGAGCCTCGCGATTCGTTCACTACGCCGGTCGGTTCGCGGCAAAAGAAGCTGCAATGAAAGCCCTCGGCACCGGGTGGGGAGAGGGCGTCGCCTGGCGCGAAGTCGAAATACTACCATCCGAATCCGGTGCCCCGCAGCTTGTGCTCCACGGCGCCGCGCTCGAGCGCTTCGCAAAGCTCGGCGCGCACAGGTCACTGGTCTCGATCTCGCACACCGACGTGCACGCCGTCGCACAGGTGTTGCTTGAGTAGCTGAGGTGCGAGGCGCACGCTAGCGGCTCGCAGCCTTTCGCGCCCGTCGGAACATCCGGTTCACTCCGAACCATTGCCCGGGATCCATTCGCACGGCATCCTCCAGCGGACGCATCAGGATTGCGCCAAGCTCCTCGTCCGATATGTCCGTGTCGGGAAGCGTTACGCCTTGAGGTTGCATTCGAAACCCGAATGGCCCGGTCGAAAACGTCAGGCCCGCAATCAGCGCTGCGCCCGTGCGTCGGGCCAG
>JBGAKX010000249.1:0-2260 GCA_044224215.1 Blastocatellia bacterium | reverse complement strand
GGATCCGGCGGTGGCGGAGGCGGCGTAATCGGCGGCCACTGGCGCTGGCTTGTGGCGGTCTGACCGGACGCGATCGTCGGATCCGCCGGAAACGCGAGGAGTGCAACCGCGGGAAGGAGCAGCAGGAGGAGCGCGTATCGCCGTACCCGTTTGTTCGTTTGCATGGTGCTCCGGTACGTCATCTGGTTCGTTTGGTTTCGTCGGCCGAGCGTCGAGTTGACGGTTCAGCCGCGCGTGTCCGCGGCGACTGCTGGTGTTGCGTATCCGTCCAGCCACTCCTGGAACGCGGCGAGACCGATCTCGACCTGGCGCTCGTGGCGGTGGCGTTTGAGCTTCAACCCGCGCCGTTCCGCCGGATCGAGCAGCGGGAGCAGCGCAAACGTGATGTTCGCCGGCTGGAACCGTTTCGGATCGGCGTGTGCGACGTAGTTCACCAGGCTTCCCATCGCGGAAGCGCGCGGGGGCGCCTGCGGCGCTCGCCCGCTCGCAAGCGACGCCGCGTGCACGCCCGCCATCAATCCGGTCGCCATCGCTTCGATGTAGCCCTCGACACCCGAGATCTGTCCCGCGAACAGCACGTTCGGATTTCGCTTCATCTGCAGCGTATCGGTGAGCGTCGCCGGACCGTTGATAAACGTGTTGCGATGGACCTGGCCCATCTTGACGAACTCGGCGTTCGCAAGCCCGGGGATCATCCGCAGGACGCGCTTCTGCTCGCCGAACTTCAGGTGGTTCTGAAACCCGACCAGGTTGTAGCTGTCCGCGAGCAGGTTCTCCTGGCGGAGTTGGACCACGGCCCACGGGACTTCGCCGGTGCGCGGGTCGGGAAGCCCGACGGGTTTCATCGGGCCGTAGCGCAGCGTGTCGCGGCCGCGGCGCGCGATCTCTTCGACGGGCAGACACGCTTCAAAGAACATCGTCTGCTCGAAGTCGTGAAGCGGCACCGATTCCGCGGCGACGAGCGCGTCGTAGAACGCGTCGTACTCGTCGCGCGTCATCGGGCAGTTCAGGTAGTCGTCGCCGCCCTTCCCGTAGCGCGCACCACGAAACGCGATCGACGTGTCGATGGTGTCGGCTTCGACGACCGGCGCGATCGCGTCATAGAAATAGAGGTGATCCGAGCCGGTCAGCCTCGCGACGGCCTCCGAGAGCGCCGGGCTCGTAAGCGGTCCCGTGGCAATGATCGAGACGCCCTCGGTCGGGATCTCGCGGACCTCTTCGCGGACAACTTCAATCGAAGGATGGGTTTGCAGACGCTCGGTCACGGCCTCGGCGAACCGTTCGCGATCGACGGCGAGCGCGGAGCCCGCAGGGACTGCGACCGAGTGGGCGATGTCGATGAGGAGCGACCCGGCGCGGCGGAGCTCTTCTTTCAAGAGATACGGCGCCGTTCCGGGCTCGTCGGTCTTGAGCGAGTTCGAGCAGACGATCTCGGCGAGCCGGCCGGTCTGATGGGCGGCGGTCGGGACGACGGGGCGCATCTCGAAGAGCCGGACGCGTGCACCGCGACGAGCCGCCTGCCACGCGGCTTCGGAGCCGGCGAGGCCACCGCCGATGATCGTCACGTCGACTGCCACGAAGGGAAGTCTACCACAGGCTGCGTTTTATCAGTCCCACCCGCGACCTTTGCGTCTTTGCGTCTTTGCGTGTGGATTTCATCGCAAAGACGCCGAGGCGCAAAGGCACGGGCAACCACATGCCTGACCCTCGCAACAAAGGCCGTTGAGTACTCTGCAATACAAAGCACAACACGGAGGCAGTTCGATGGTGAAGCGCATCTGCGGAATCGTTGCGATCTTTCTGTTCACGTCGATGGCGTGGATGATCCTCGGCACCACCGTCATGGTCCGGACGGGCAAGAACGACAGCGCCATGCGCGGCGAAGTCGGCCAGCTGTGGGGCGTCCCGCAGCGCCAGAAGGCGCCGGTCGTGACCTACTGCGACGACGGGACGGACGACTCGCCGGGCGCTCGGGCCAGGGCGGCTACACCCGGCGTCGAACAGATCTCGACGGTCGATTCCGCATCCGACCCGCGCCTTTCCACTCCCACGATCACCACCGATCCGTCGCAACCCGCCCCCCGCCAGCGCGCTCCAGTCCAGCTCGTCCAGCACGATGTCCCCCTCGATGCGAGCCAGATCGACGTCTAGCTCGACCTCGAGCATCGCATGAAGGGTTTGCTGTGGTACTCGACGTACCGCGTCGGTTTTGCCGGGGACTACAAGATCGCGAACAACACGCGCGAGCCCCACGACTATC
>JBGAKX010000111.1:0-15331 GCA_044224215.1 Blastocatellia bacterium | reverse complement strand
CTCGGTTCGGGACTCGGCATCAGACTTCTCGAGCCGGGCAACGCTCGCCTGCACCTGGACGAGCGCCTCGTTCGCCTGGCGCGCGGCGTCTGCAGCGCGCGCCGCCTGTTCCTGAGCGGCGCGAGCGTCGGCCTGCGCCTGCGCCGCTGCCTCCTCGGCCGCCTGTGCGCGCTGTTCGGCCGCTTCGGCGCGCCGTTCCGCTTCCGCGATTCTGCGTGCGGTCGAGCTGTTCGTTGCGCGCGAGCGGCGCGCTTTGGGTGTTCCGTCCGAGGCCGCTACCGACGTCGCGACGCCCCCGAACAGCAGCACGACCAACGACAGCACGATGCAGACATGCGATCCGCCGGTTCGCTTGCGACCGGGTCGGTTGCCAAGTCTCATGTTCATAGTCTTCTCCTCGTTCGCACAGGGACTTGCCCGTTGGCGACGCCACATTCTTGCCCAAAATGGCCGCGGCGAAGTGTGACAAAAGTCGCCCTGCGCAAAGATTCCGCGCGTCGTGGCGAGGCGCGGCTTTCGCGCCCCTTCCGTTTTCTGGTACATCACTCGGTATGCGTTTGTGGTCCCGCGGCCGGTTTGTGGTCTGTCTGGCGTTCGTTGCAGGGTTTGCCGCTCTGGCTGCGCTCGATGCGCGCGCGACGACGATCGTCGTGCCGACGGACGCCGAGCTCCTTGCCGCGTCGCGCGCGGTGATCGAAGGCCGAGTCGTCGACATCACGTCGCGCAGAACCGACGGCGGACGGTCGATCTTTACGTACGTCACGATCGACGTGACGAGGACACTTGCCGGCGACGTTGACGATAACCGTATTGTTCTGAAGGAGTTCGGAGGGTTTGTCGGCAACGATTTCTCGATCGTGTACGGCACGCCGGAGTATGCGGTTGGCGAACGTGTCCTCGTCTACCTGAACACGGACGACGACGGCGCGTTGCACACCGCATTCATGATGATAGGAAAGTTCTCGATCGTGACCGACGGCGGGCGCGACTATGCGGTGAGGCGCTCGGCGGCCGAAGCCGTATCCGTACTGCCGCCGCTCTCGGACGGATCGGTCACCGATCGCGCGCCGCTCGACGAATACGCCGGCGCTGTTACCGGTCGCGCACTCGCGGCGGATGTATCGCGCGCCGCTCGTGCGCCGTATCGGCCTGTCCCCGAAGAGTTTGCGCTGCCCGTGGTCCCCGGCGACGAAACGCACCACGAACAGTTCACGCTGATCTCGTACCACGCCCGGTGGTTCGAACCGGACGAGGGCATCCACGTCCCGTACTACTACCGGCCGACGAGCTTTCTGCTCGACGGCGGACAGGGCGCCGTCGCCGACGCGCTCGCCGCATGGTCCACAGTCGAGGGATGTTCGCTCAGGCTGTATCTCGCCGACGACACGGAGCTGTGCGGTTATTCGCGAGACGGTCTGAGCGTGGTCTCGTTCGACGACTGCAAGGGCCAGGTCGACGGAGGCGGCTGTTTCGGGGTGATCGCGATCGGCGGCGCGAGCGGCCGCTCGGACGAGCACAAGACGGTCAACGGCGTCGACTTTGTTCGGATCACCGAGGGCGACGTCGTGATGAACAACGGCCAGCAGACGTGTCTGCTCGGCCACCGTCTGACGATTCGCGAAGTCCTGACGCACGAGATCGGTCATTCGATCGGGCTCGGCCACTCGTCCGACATCGGTCCGGAGCCCAACCCGCGGCTGAAGGAAGCGACGATGTACTATGCGCTGCACGAAGACGACCGCGGCGCATCGCTGAAACCCGACGATATCGACGGCGTGCGGTTCATCTATCCGGATTCGCTTCGGCCACCCGAAATCGTGACCGAGAGTCTGCCGGGCGCGACAACCGGGGCGGCCTACGAGATTGCGCTCACGGCGGAAGGCGGCGAACCGCCCTATTCGTGGCAAGTTACGAGTGGAACGCTTCCCGAGGGGCTCGGGCTCGCGACGACGGGAGTGCTTTCGGGCACGCCTGCAACCCGTGGCTCGTCGATCTTCACGCTCCAGGTGACGGACGCGCATGGCCGAACCGGTTCGCGCTGACTTCGCGATCGACGTCACCGGCCCGAAACCGGTGATCTCCGGTGCGGCGTATCGCGCTTCGAAGTCACGGCTCGAGATCGGCGTCGGCTCGCTCGACGCCACGGAGCTCGAGATACGCGTCAACGGCGTGACGGTAGCGCCCCGCGCGGGTATCAAGAGGAAGCCGATCGGCACGGGCGGGACGCAACTCCGCGTGAAGGGCTCGGCCTCGGACCTGCACGTATCGGCGACGGCTGGCGCCAACTGGTCGTGGTGGTACGACCGGCGGTTGCGTCCATCCGTCTCGCGCCTGGACAACGGCGGCCCTGTTCCCGACGACCTGGACGCAAAAGCAGAGCTGATCGCGAGCGATCGGGCAGGCCTCCACGGCACGCGCCGGTGCAGGTTCCTCGATCCCTGACGGGATCGGCTCTGCGTTCGACGTCAAGGCTCCCCCGATCGCCTGAGCGATCGGGCGGACTCCACGACACGCGCGCCGGCAGGTTCCCCCGATCCCTGACGGGATCGGCTCTGCGTTCGACGGCTACTCGACCTCGAAATCGATCCACTGCGTCGCGACGCGGCGCTTGGACGACGACGTGTCGGCCACTTCGAGCTCGAGCACGTACGATCCCGTCTGCATCTCGGTGCCGAGCTGCAATCCACGCCCGATGCGAATCCGCGACATGTCGGCCTGCTGGCCCGGATCGAGCGGTTTTGTCTCGCCGGTGTGGATCAGCTTACCCTCGTGGTAGACACGAACCGTGAGCGCCAGCGCCGGGCGGCGCCGGGACTTGTCCGCCGTGGCGTTGTAAATCTCGAATCCGTACGAGATCTGGTCGCCGCGGCGAAACCGTCGAATCGCCAGGCTCTGCGGCGCGTCCGGCGACTGCTCCTTCATCGCGAGTCCTCGCGGCGCCACCACCGGCGCGTCGCGCGACAACACGATGCCCGACACCGCCAGATCGCCGCCCCCGACGTTCGGCATCTCGACGAACTGGTATGCCGATCCGATTCGGGCCGACGCGGCGTCGCGAACCGCCGCGCGGACCTGGTAGGCGCCGGCCCGGCTGACGGGAAGCGTGACGATCTCGTCGATGCCCCGCTCGAGCACGCGCGGCAACGCATCCGCGCGGACGCGAACCTGCTGCGTGCGTGCCTGCCGACTCACCATGCCGCCGCTGTCGCCGAACGCCACCACGGCGAGATCGAGCACGGCTTCGCGGAGCCCGTCGTGCGTCTCGACGAACGTCAGGTCGCGCGCGTCGACGTGCAGCAGACACCTGACGACCGGCCCGAGTTTGGGATCGTCGGCAAACAATGGCGTCATGCGGACGCCGACGCCGCTCGCCGAAAACGGCGAGATCACCGCGTCGACCATCTGCTGTGCGAGGGACCGCGTCTCCGGTTGTGGCTCCTCGTCCGGGTAGCCATAGAAACCGGTTCGCGAGCGCACCGTGAGCCCTGGCCGCTTCACCCGGACCGTCAGACTGTGGAAGTCGCGAACGCCCGCGTGCGGCGCGAACGTCTCGTCGTCGGGGACGTACGCGATCAGGTAGTAGCCTCGCTGGTCGTCGATCGCGCGACGCAGCCCGGCAACGATGTCGTTCGTGTTGTAGATGAACAGTCCACCCGTTTGCTGCGCGAGAAAACTGAGCAGGTCGCGCGAGCGGAACTGCGTGGTGCGACGATTCGCGAGAAAGTCACCGAGATCTCGCAGGCGAGGCGCAAACTGCCCGTCGGCCGCGACCGGGTTGAGCGGGTCGACCCCCCTCACGTCGATCGTGTAAATCGCAACAGCTGAACGATTTGCGAGGTCGACGAGACCGAGCATCGCGGCGCGGACCCGTCGGTCGCCGCGCCCCTTTGGATCCACGTCGGCGAACGTGCACGGCATGCCGTCCGACAGGAGTACGACCGATTTTCGGCCCGGGAGCTCCTTCAGTCCGCGGACGACAAAGTTGAGCACGCCGAGCGTGCCGCGGACAAAGATATCGGTTCTGAGCGCCTCGCCAAGATCCATTTCGTTGTCCGTGGGGTGCTCGGGCTTTGAGACCTCCTCGCATTCGGTCTGCGCGCGCGATCGCGGCACGTAGCGAATCCGGTCGATTGCGTTGTAGAGCTCCTGCTTGTTGGCCGAGAATTGCTGGAGGGCGCCCGCTCCGACGCGCGCCTGGATGATTGCAATGACGTCGCCCGGCTGCATCTGCTGGTCAACGAACGAGCGCAGGGCCTGGCGCGCAGATCGCGCGCTGTCGTTCGACGTCAGGTCGTCGACGACGACGGCAATCGTACGCCGCGCGCTCTCCGGCGCGACTCGGATGGGCGGGACAGGCCCCTCGGCGGTCGGCACGGCGGGCGCGGGCACCGGCGCGAGCGGAGGCGTTGCGACATAGAGAAACGTTGTGACGTTCTGGGGCCGGTCGTCCTGCAGCACCTCGAAGTCGTCCTTTGTCAGATCCGTAACCGGCCGCCCTTCCTTGTCCGTGACGATTGCGTCGACCTGCACGAGCGTGACCGACAGCTTGACCACCCGGTCGTCGTCCTGGCCGGCCGTGTCGGTCGAGCCGGCAGGCTTGACCTGGGCCCTGGCGGCGAGCCCGTGCACGGGTGCCGCCGTCACGACGAGGGCCGCCGCGACGACGAACGGACGAACGGCTCGAACCACGCGCGACGTCATCCGGCGTATGCGCTCACAAAGCGCGGACACGTGTGCAAGAGCGGCCTGAACAGGCCTGCCTGACAGCTCAGCTCCGAGTGACGCGCGGGGAACACGTGGGACCTCCGTAGGCGGAAACTGTTGCCAGCGTAACACATTCGCCGGACGCCGAGGTATCCGGCCACTGGTGGTGAATTCGATTTGTCGCATTGATTGAGCGGTCTATAATGGCCGGACAACGACAAGGTTGCGCGTGGGCCACAGATCTGACGACCTGGTCCTGCCGGGTGTTGCCCCCCATCAACTCGCGGCCACGAAGCAACCGGCTCAGACCGATTACGGAGGCCCCATGAAGAAGTTCGTGACCGCTTGCTGCGTGCTGGCGTTCGCCCTCGGCTGTGCTGCCGCCGACGCGATGGGCCAAGGCGCAAGCGGAGACAAGACCGTCAGTGCCTACGTTCGGGATCTCCGCGACCCGGACCCCAAGACGAGATCGATTGCGGCCGACTCCATTGGCAACATGGGGCCCAAGGCCAAGGATGCTGTTCCGGACCTGATCATCCTGATGTCGAGCCAGGTCACGAGCGACCGGGTTTCGGCAGCGATCGCGCTTTCAAAGATGGGCGAGGCAGGGAAGCCCGCGCTTCCGATACTGCGTGAGCACACCACGGATTCGGACGCGACCGTCGCCCGCGTCTCTCAGCTGGCCGTCAACGCACTCGATCCGCCCACGATGACGCTCGTCAAGCAGACCGTGCTGTCGACGTGGTTCCTGTCGACGGCCATCATCCTGGCAAGCGCCGTCATCGCCTTCTTCTTTGTCGCCCGCCGACGACCGTCGGAAGAGTATCGCGACGTGAAGAAACCAAAACCCGCAAAGCCGAAGGAGGCCGCGGCGCCGGCCGCCAAGCCGTCCACACCGACGGAAGGGTCCTCCCCAATCGTGGCCAGCAAGCCGGCGGCACAGCCGGCCGCCCCCGGCGAACCGAGAAAGCGCGTGTCGCGGCCGATCCCCGGGCTCGAATCCTATGTGAAGGAGGAATCCGAGGCCGACAAGGTGAAGCGCCAGCTTGCAGAGGCGCAGGCCACCCTGAAGAAGGTCGCCGACAAGCAGAAGGACATCGCGGAAGCGTCGCTCATGGAGTCGTTGTCCGGCGACCCCGAGAAGGTCCGAACGCTCAGAAAGGAGAGCGACGAGCTCTCGATCCAGCATTATCGCGCGCAAGTCCGTGTGAAGGCGCTCGAGGTGAAGATGCTGATGACGTTCCTTGCACAGGGCATCGGCGGCGACCAGTCGCTCAGGGAACGCAGCGAATCAACGCTCAGACAGCGGTGGGACGAGCTGAAGACCTACTGCGAGACGCCGATCAAGATCTGGTTCCGGGACGGACAGTGGGTCAGCACGAACTACGGCCAGCCGCTCGTGATCGAAGACCTCCGCGCGCACCTCCTCACATTCGACGTGTCGCTGCCCGAAGGGGCCGACCCGCCGCCGTTCGCCGCTCCTGTCGAGGCCGCGCCGCAAGCCTCCGAGCCGGCCGAACCCGCCACACCGCTCGAGCCTCCGGCCGCCGAGTAGACCGTCGTCACGCAACCTCGGGCAGGCATTCCTCGACCATGAGGCATGCCTGCCCATTCGTTTGCCCGTCGGACCGACGCCGGTCTGACGGTGCTCGAGCTCCTCGTCGTGGTCGCGATCGCCGGCGTGCTGCTTGCGATCGGGATCGTGGGCTTCGTCCACGCGCAACGATCGGCGCACGAGGCCGCTGCCATCGGAAACCTGAAGACCGTCGCGACCGCCGAGATGACGCTCTACGCGCGAAAGGTCCGGTTTGGCGTGATCGGCGAGCTGTTCGAGGACGGACTGCTGACGGAGCACCAGTTCAGGCGGGGCAGTTCGGGCGGATCGGAGTCCATTGCGGACGGCGTCTACGAGTTCAGCGTGCGGTTCGGGCGCGACGCCTTCGGAATCACGATCGACGCCGACCCGACACGGCCGAATCGCGCGACCCATCGTCGATTCAGGTACCGCCTCGGCCGGCGCACTGCCACGGGCGTCTCGGGGAGCGAGGGTTTGATGCTCGCTGCGCAACCGAGCGTCGCGTCGCCGCCGCCTCGCGCCTACAAGCCGCTGCAGTAGCCTGCCGGCGGGTTGTTCATTCGGGCATGACGTATTTTGCGCACCACCACGGATGGACGTCGACGGCAAGATATCCGGCCTTGACCGCCGGGTCGGCCGACACGAGGGAAACCGCCTCGTCTGGCGTTGCGACGTTGAGTATCGCGACGCCCCGCATCACTCCGTTATCGACAAACGGGCCGGCGACCACGATCTTGTGCGAATCCATGAGCGAGCTCACATAGTCGTGATGTGCGGCAGCGACCGCCGCATGCTCGGCCGACGTGGCGTCGGTCCAGTGCGCGCCTTTCGACAGAAAGACCATCTGGTACGTGACCATTGGAATCTGATCGGCCTTCGTCGTCTTGAGCTTTTCCACGTACCCGGCGCCGATGTCGGACGGTCCGACCCACGGGTGGACTTCGTGGACGAGCCGACCCGAGACGACGGCCGGATCCGTCGACTCGAGCGCGATCGCCTCGTCGGCGGACGCGGTCTTGAACAGCAGGATGCCCCGCATGTCGCCGTCGTCGCCGAACGGTCCGGCTGCGACAAGCTTGCCCGACCGCGCCATGTCGCCAATGTGCTGCAGGTGGCCGGTCTGGATCTTCTGCGCTTCGTCGGCGGGTTGCGAGCGGTTCGGCCCCCTCTTCAGGATGCCAAAGTAGTATGTCGTCGTGTCCGCCGCGTGCGTGTCCCCTGCGGGTGTTGAAACGGGCACGGCGAATGCGCATGCCGCGACAGCGAGAAGCATCATCCGAGCGATCATCGGTCCCCTCCAGCGCGAATCGTCGTGGTATAGTACGCGCCCATGATTTCAGAGACTGTGACAGTTGTGTCGGGACTCCCGCGTTCCGGCACGTCGATGATGATGAAGATGCTCGAGGCGGGAGGTCTCGATCCGCTGACCGACAATATCAGAACGGCGGACGAGGACAACCCGAAAGGCTATTACGAGCTCGAGAAGGTCAAGGAGCTCAAGAACGACGCCTCGTGGATGGCTGGCGCCAACGGCAAGGTGGTGAAGGTCATCTCGGCGCTCCTGCAGGATCTGCCGTCGGATCACACGTATCGCGTGGTGTTCATGCGCCGGCGCATGCAGGAGGTGCTCGACTCGCAGCGCCAGATGCTGATTCGCCGCGGCCAGGCTCCGGACAAGGTGCCGGACGAAAAGATGGCGGCGATGTTCGAGAAGCACCTCGCGAAGATCGAGGAGTGGCTGGCCGCGCAGCCGAACATCGAGGTGCTGTACATCGCGTACAACGAGATCCTCGAGCGTCCGGCCGAATGCGCGACGGTCGTGAACGAGTTCCTGGGCGGGTCGCTGGATCACGCGGCGATGGTCGGCGTGGTGGACAAGCAGTTGTACCGGCAGCGGCGGTAGGAAACGGCGCGCGGCTCGCTACTCCGGCTTGTCAGGCGGCTTCAACGCGGGATCGGTCAGGATGATGAAATCGCCGAGGTGGCCGAGTTTCGAAATGTCGAAGTTCGGAAACCCCCGCCCCGAGTACACCTGCACCGTCAACTGTCGCGTTCCCGGCCGATACCTCGCCAGCTGCGTCGGAATTCCCATGTGGTCTTCGCTGTGGAACCCGCCGTTGACCTGCAGCACCAGTCCGCTCGGAGTGCGCATCAGCGCCTGCGCGATCGAGTAGGCCATCCCCGCGTCCCACAGCACCTGCGCATCGATCAGGTGAAGCGGAGCGTGAGGGCTCGACGGTCCCGCGCCACCCATCAGCGCCTCGAACTTCTGGGCGTACGCCGGATCAGGCGCACCGTACGGCAACGGCGGGAGCCACTGTCTGGCGCTCGACGGCAGCGCGTCGAGCGACTCACGCCCGAGCCGCGCCGCCCGGTTGGCGTACCTGCCGGGCGTGTTCGCCGCAACGACAGGCAGCTTCTGTTCGTGGGCGTATTCGACCATCGGACGATAGTCCGTTGCGTAGCGCGCCCACGGCCGGCTGCTCGACAGGAAATGCTTCTCGGTGATCAGGTCCGACAGGTACTCGTCGACTATGGTCTGGACGTCGCGCTCGAACATCTCGAGCGACAGCGTCACGGGACGCGCAGCGGGTCCGGCGGCCTTGCCGTACTTCTCGTTCGCGCGCCGCAGCAGGTCGGACTCGAGGAAGTGCGCGACCGGGTCGTCGTGCTCCTCGCCGACGAACACGACGTCGGCGTTCGCCATCGCGGCGACGACGTCGTCAAGCGATGCGGCGTGGCCGTCGGGTGTGTACACGCGATAGTTCGCTGCCGTCACCTGTGGTGCCTCCGGTGGCTTTGTCGCGGGATGGGCCGGGGCATTCTGCGGGCCTGTCCCCGCCACGAGCATCTGCAGAGCAAGCGAGCCAACCGTCAGCGCTGCAATCATTCAGGAGCTTCCTCAGGAGCGGGATCTGTATCGGGTGCCGGCTCGACGATATTGGGTTCGTCCACGTCGTCCTCCGAGCTGCCAATCATCGCGGCGTCCTCGGAGCTCGCCGGTGCACCCTGTTTGTCGGCCGCGCGCACGACAAACGACTGGTCGATGAAGTACGACATTCTGGCGGGCTTTGCATACTCGATCGGCGTCGCCGTGATCTCGAACCGTGCGCCGTCGCCCGTTCCGAACGGCGTGACCGTGAACCGGTAACCGACCTTTGACGCCTTCTCGACGATGTGTGCTACGTCGACGCCGGAAGGAAGGTCCGGGTCGGTCGTCAATTCCTCGAGCGTGCCATAGCGATTCGCCTTTGAATGAAACATCGCCTCGGCTAGCGCCGCCGACTGGAGCACGTCGATGACGGCACTGTCATTCTCCTCCGCGGGGCCGGGCTTTTTCGCCGGAGCAAACAGCGCGCCGATCGCCTCGTTCATGCCGGCGACCATCGGATCGACCGGGACGCCATTCTCCCAGTGCACGCCCGTGCCGTCGCGGAATATCGTGGTCGGCGTCGAAACCGAAGACAGTCCGACGCGCAGAAACATGGACGGACCAAGCGGCTCGCCGCCGTCGTCGATCGAGACCGGGGCGCCGTTCGGGGCCGCCTCGTCCTCGGGCGACCGATACGTTGCATAGAGCGTGTCGCCGTGCCACGACGCGGCCACCGTCGAGAATTCCGGCCGTTTTGCGAGCGTCGTATCGGATTGCTGCGCGTCGATGCACATCTGCACGTCGGCCGTGTTGCCGGCGATCGCAAAGCCGTCCACGAGAGCGACCGTGAGCCCCGACCACGTCCACGTGTCGACGCCCTTGTAGTCGCGCGCAGGCGCGGGGACGCCCGGGGACTCGGTCAACGCATTGGCGACGGCCTTGCGGACGATCTCGGGATTCCGGACCTCGACGAGAAAGACGCTGATCGGACGCTTCTCACCCTTTCGCGTGCCACGCGACCCGAACACCGAGTCGAGCGAACCCGTGTACGCCACCTCGGTTCCGAGTGCCGGCAACAGGTCGCTTCTCAGGCTCACGCCGATGTATTGCTCGATTTCGCTCACTTCGCCGGCGAACGTCGAGCCGCCAGGCGACGACGGCGGCAATGATCCAAACGACTGGTCGAGGAGATCGTAGATCCGCGTCAGGTCGAGGCTGAAGACCTGCAACTGCTCGGTGGACGCGGGCAGCACCGATACGCAGCGAAAAGATATGGCCGGCGGATCGGCAAGCGTCGACAGCAACCCGCGAATCGACCGGTCGATCTCGAGGTCGTACCGGGCGTGAAGCACGCCGTTCTCGATCCGCGCGCCGATGGCGACGCCCTTGACGGCGTCGAGCCCCGAGAACGAACGCATCGCGTCACGAGCCGGGTCCGGTCGCCGGTTCTTGCTGCTCTCGGACTCCACAGGCGCCTGCAATCCGAACATCATCGCGAGGAACTCCGCGACGGCCCGTCCGGGAAAGAACGCCAGGACCTGGTCCTGGCCACCCGTGTGCTTGGAGATCGCGCTGTTGTACCCGGGATCGTCGCCAAACCTTGGGGCCCTGCGTGTCGCCGCCGTGTCCAGCACCGTTCGAACCGCATCGGGCGATCCCGCAAGCACGTACTTCCCGCTCACGACGTAGCAGACGCTCCCGGTAACGGTCACGTCGAGCCCGTGCATCTTCTCGACCGTACTCTTCGCATCGGCAGCGGCTGCGAGCCGTGCGATCACCTTGTCCCGCAGCAGCGCCGCAGCCTCCGGCGACCCGAGTCTGACCACCGCCGCGATCGAGCCAATCCCGAGGCTTTCCGGCCCAGAATCCCCCTTCCCGGGAAGCATGCAGATGCTCGCGCTCGCGTCGAGCAGCGTCGACATCTCGCGGCTCGTGAGTGCCGCAGGATTGTCGGCCGCTGGAGCGCCGGACGCGGGCGGGACGGCCGGCTTTGGCGCAATGACCGAGTTGATCTTGTCGAGGAGGGTTTCGCGAGCACCGAGACCGTCGATCACGGATCCCACGTGCGGGATCTCGACGTATGCGTTCAACGCTGCGGGGAACAACCGCGTCGGTTCGGTGGACAGGTCGATGGCTGTATCTTCCTGAGCGGGCTGAGCGGACGGGCGCGCCTGCTGCTGCGCGGCCACCGCCGACGGCGAACCGACGGCGAGACACAGCGCAAGAATGAGGGACGTTCGGATCATCAGCGCGCCTCCGCGGCCTGGGTTCGCATAAAGGACAATGCGTGCTGGGGCGTGAGATGTCAACCGGCGGACATTGGTGGCCGGGCGGTCCCGGATGTAGTCTGTGCCAGCCTGCTCGAGACTTCGCATAAGGAGCTGTTCCGATGGAGTTTAACGGGAAAAGCGTGATCATCACTGGCGCGTCGTCGGGCATCGGAAAGGAGCTCGCGGTGGTGCTCGCGCGACGCGGTGCGCACCTTGCGCTCGCCGCGCGCGACGAGGGCGCGCTCGCCGAGACCGCGCGCGCATGCGAGGCCGCGGGAGGCCGCGCGATCGTCGTTCAGACCGACGTCACGGACGAGCAGGCGTGCGTTCGACTCGTGGCCGAGACTGTAGCGGCATTCGGCGGTGTCGACGTGCTCGTCAACAATGCGGGGATCTCGATGTGGGGGAGGTTCGACGAGTTGACGGACATCTCGATCGTCGAACGGATCATGCGCGTGAACTACTTCGGATCGGTGTATGCGACGTACCACGCGCTGCCCGAGCTCAAGAAGCGCAAGGGTTTGATCGTCGCGATCTCGTCGCTGACGGGTCTGACGGGCGTGCCGACGCGCTCGGCCTATGCCGCAAGCAAACACGCGATGCAGGGGTTCTTTGACTCGCTCCGGATCGAGCTCGGCGAGAGCGGCGTCGACGTGCTCGTGGTGTCACCCGGATACGTGGCAACGCCGATCCGGTCGCGCGCACTGGCGCCGGACGGAACGGTTCACGGAGCCAGCCCGCGCGACGAGTCGACGGACACGATGCCCGTCGAGGAGTGTGTTCGTCAGATCGTCGCCGCGATGGCTTCGCGGCGTCGGGATCTCGTCATGACGGCTCGGGCGCGACTCGCGATGTGGGTCAAGCTCGTCGCGCCCGGGGTCGTTGATCGGATTGCCGCCAAGGCAGTCAGGGAGCGGGGCACGTAAACCGCGCTTCTACTGCAATGCCTTGACGAGCAGGACGATGACAAACAGCTCGTCGGGGCGGCCCGTCGTGATCGTGCTCGCAATGACGGGCTCGCCAACGGGAACCCGCAGGTCGGTGCTCGTGCCGACGTTCTCGTACTGGATCTCCGATCCGGCCTCGGCGGACACGCGGCCCGCGACGATTGGAACTCGCAGATTGAAGTCGAATCTGCCGATGTTGATGGCCGGCTTGCCGCCCGTCATCGTCGAGTCGTCGATCGATCGCAAGGCGAGACTGTAGAACGCCGGCGTGGACGCGGACGTCGTGATTGGCAGCACCGGTCCCGTCACGCCGCTCGCCTGGATGTTCCCGAAGCTCTTGACGCGATAGACGAACGACGTCCCGAGCCGCAGCGATCCGAGCTGAACCATCGAGAGCACCTGCTTTTCGACACCGGCGAGCATCGGCGGCAACGTCGCTCCGCGGGTGGCGTCATTGGACGCGACGAGCAGGTAGACGCAGGCCTCGTAGTCGTGCACGGGGCGGTCGCCGCCCGACGGTTGCTGCGCGAGCGCGGGAATCGAAACCGAGAAACCGATCAGGAGACTGAGAAGGGCCGAACAGACCGATACACTGGTCACTCGTGTCATCAAGACACCTCCGAACAGTTTGGTTGTGCGCCGTTGACGATTGCTCGCCAGACGCTTGCACGCCGCGGGGGTCGAAATGTTCCACTCGCCGCAGATTTGCGCAGATTTGCGTTTATCTGCGGCCCTCTCTCTTCCCCAGCGACTTCGCCAACCGCATCCCGAGGTTGCTCGTCCGCATCGTCGAAAGCGCCTTCAGCCGCGACGCGGACCGGCAGTTTCCATGGCTCGACAACCACGATCCGCCACGGGCGCCACGCTCGATCGCGGTATGCAACGGCCGGCCGGGAGGCGGTTCGGGCTCGGCAAGCGCTTCCTCGACACTCAACTCGCCGAGCACGTCCGCCGTCCAGCACAGCATCCCTCCCGCGAGGTCGTGCACGCCGTACAGGCTCACGTCGAGCGGAAACGCGCCGACCGGCTCCGGCTGGTAGACGCTTGGCCTCGACTCGCGCATCTTGCAGAACGTCGGATCGAACCCGTCGCCCCACGGAAAGAACCGCTCGTCGACGCCGCGCGCCGCCTTCTCCCACTCGGCCTCGGTTGGAAGGCGATACGCGGCGTCGTCCCGCGCACCGGCCCACGCGCAGTACGCTACCGCGTCGAACCAGTCGATGCTGTCGACCGCAAGGTCGCCAGCGCGCTCGCGCGGACACAGTTCGCGTGGCCCCTCGCCCTCGACGAGACGTTCCCACCACGGCTCCCACCGGCCGTCGGGGCCGCGCCGCACGAGCGCGTCGAGCTCCTGCGGCGCCTGCGGAAGGCGCTTGGCCGCAACCTCGGGCGAATGCCGCTCGAGGTCGTGGATGAACTCGAGATACTCGCGATACGTCACCGGCAGCACCGCCAGCGCGTAGTCGGCCAGTTCGACCTCGGTTCGCGCGACGCCGCCCTGGCTCTGCCGGTCGCCGCCGATGAACGACGCGCCGCCTGGAATGTAGACGAACCCCGGTCCGATCTCGTCGTCGGTGTAGAGATTGACGACCGCGTCGTGCGTTTCGCCGCGGCGGACCACGACCGGATACCGCACGTCCCGGAAGCCGTCCTTGCTCAGGAGCAAGAGGTAGCTGCCGGGTTCGAGCTCCATCGGATCGTCGGACGCATCAAAGGCGAATTCCGCGCCAAGAACGTAGCGCCGCTCGCGGGATTCAAACCGGGCTCCGGTGATCGTTGCGCCTGCCGGGTTCGACCGGATGCGCACGGCGCCGAGATCCGAGAGCACCGCCGAATACGTGCCGTCGTCGTAGTCGCGCACGAGCGCTTCGTAGTAGATCCGCATCGGCTCGTCGTGCTCGATCGCAGCGCGCTGCGCCTGGCCCCAGTAGATGGAGGCGAGGCCGGCCCTCGCCTCGTCGCACTCGGGATCGTGGCCGAGCGCCTGAAGATAGAGCTCGACTGCGGTGGCAAGCGTCTTGGCCTGCTCGGTGCCGATCGTGCTCGCCCGGTCCTCGAGACGCCACGCCGCGAGCTTCGGCTCGACCGGATCCCACGGGCGGACGCCTTCGAGCATGGCACGCGCCTCCCCGGCGAGACGATCGCGCTCGTCGCCGAGCTTCCGGTACCGGGCAACGTGCGGTTCGGCAAGGGCAGCGAGACGCAATGCCTCGTCGCGCCGGCGCTCGCGCTCCTTGACGCCCTCGAGGAACGCTTCGACTTCGTCGGCGACCGCACCCGCCGACTGCGGGCGGTCCTCCTTGTTGCGCGAGAGCAGCTTCAGGCACAGGTCTTCCAGGATCAACGGACAGTGGGGATTGATCTGCCTCGGCGGCTTGGGCGGCGACGTGATCGTCGCCATCATCAGGGCCGCCGCCGACCTGCCCCGGTAGGGTCGCTCGCCGCTGAGAATCTCGTACAGGATCACGCCCAGCGAGAACAGGTCCGACCGGTGATCGACGGACCCCCACGCGGAGCTCACCTGTTCGGGCGACATGAAGCCAGGTGTGCCAGCCGAGGCGAACGTCTCGTCGCCGCCTGACCCGTCCGGCTGTCCGCCGGTCCCGACCGCGTCGTCGAGACGGCGCGCGATGCCCCAATCCGCGACGTACACTTCGCCATAGTCGCCGAGCAGAATGTTGTCTGGCTTGAGGTCGCAATGGATGATTCCGCGCGCGTGGGCATAGTCGATGCCGCGGCAGACCTGAACGAACACGCCGCAGAGCCTTGCGAGCGGCCACTGGCCGACCCCTACGTCGCGCGCGAGCACCTTTCGGAGCGACCGCTTCGTGACGATGCGCATCGTGTAGAACGGCTTCCCGTCGGGGAGCGTGCCGACGTCGTAGATCGGGATGATGCCTGGATGCTCGAGTTGCGCGGTGATGTGCGCCTCGGTCACGAAGCGCTGGACGCGTGCAGGATC
>JBGAKX010000110.1:0-14985 GCA_044224215.1 Blastocatellia bacterium | reverse complement strand
GGCTCATCTCGAGCGCGCGGGCGATCATGTCGAGGGCGGGCTTTACCTCGCCACGCGCCGCGTACGCTTCGGCAAGCGCCTTCAGCGCGGGACGCGAATCCGGTTTGAGTTCGAGCGACCTGCGCAAAGCGGCGATCGCCTTCTCCTGGTCGTTCGCCTCGGAGTAATGGTTCGACAGGTACCGCCACGTCTCGCTGGCCTCGGGCCGCATGTCCTCGCGCTCGAATGCCTCGGCGAGCGCGATGCGCGCGCGAGTATCCGCCGGATCGAGGTCGGCCGCGCGCTTCAGCATGCGGACCGCGTCACGCGGGCGCCCGCGCTTGCGGAAGCCCTCGGCAGCAGCTCGATACTGCTGAATGGCCTCGGCCGTGTGCGTCTGCGCGACGAACACCTGTGCGAGCTTGATCGCGACGTCGGTGTCGTTCGGGTCGAGTTTGGCGATCTTCTTCAGAACCGCAACCGCTCGCGCGTGCGCGCCGTCGGCTTCGTAGCCGTCCGCGACCAGGCGGAAACAACGCTTCGCCTCGGGGAGTTTGCCGATGCGAACGTACATGTCGCCGAGCGTGTTCGCGGTCGTCAGATCCCTGGGGTCGGCTTCGAGGAGCTGGCGGTATTCGGAGATCGCGGAGTCGAACTTTCCCTGCTGGGTGTACTTCTCCGCGACCTTCTTGGTCTTCTCCCTGAGGGTAGAATCCATCGGTTCCGGCTCCGTGAAAGGTTCAAGCGGTGGCGTCGTAATGTGATCGTGACGCTAGCATAGGCACTCCGGACGGTCAAACATGCGGCTACATGACCCGGTTGACCACTTTTCACGTTCGTGCATATAGTAGCGAACCAAGCAACCCACGCATTTTGGGCAGTTTGTTTTCACGTCGAGTGCGGTCGGTAGGACACGGGTCCACCGATGCGCTTACAGGGATGTGAGGATTTCGCGGCGATACCCCAGGTCCGAGACCGGATACGTGTCGGAAGAGCGTCTCCGTATGCTCGCGGCAGGCATTCATACTCTTCTATGAGTCGTCCGGAGGTCGCACAATGAGCACGAATGCGGGTCATGGTTGCAGGCCGACGACCGTCGTCCGACGATTGTCGATCGTTGCGGTTGGAGCGTCGCTTGTTGCGACGTGGGCGTGCGGAGGTTCCAAGACTGCGGCGCCGACTCCTCCACCCGTAGGCGTCGAGGTGGTCGAGGTCAAGGCCAGTGACGTCCCGATCTTCAGCGACTTTGTGGGAGAGACGTTTGCTCGGGAGCAGGTCGAGGTTCGCGGTCGCGTGACGGGCTATATCGAGAAGCGGCTCTTCGAGCCCGGCTCCGAGGTGAAGAAGGGGCAGGTCCTCTACGTTCTGGACAGGCGTCCGTACGAAGCGGATGTGCTGAAGGCAAAGGCCGGCGTGGCGCGCAGCAATGCGGATCTGACGTTCGCCAAGGATCAGGTCGAATTGATCGAAGCTCAGGCGCAACTCGCCGAGGCCGAAGCAAACCTGATCCGCGCCAAGAACGACGTGGATCGCCTCGGGCCACTCGTTGAACAGCAGGCGGCGCCAAAGCAGGACCTCGACAACGCCATTCAGAACCAGGCGGCAATGCAGGCAACGTACGACGCGCGCAAGGCGAACGTCGACCAGAAGCGCCTGTCGACCAAGGTCCGCATCGACGCGGCGAATGCTGAGCTCGCGGCGAGCCAGGCAGGCCTCGACACCGCCCAGCTCGACCTCGACTACGCCACGATCACTGCCCCGATCGGCGGACGGATCGGCGACTCGAAACTGGATGTCGGTGCGCTGGTGACGTCGAACGCTGCCGAGGCGCTCACGACGATCGTGCCGCTCGACGAGATGTGGGTGAAGTTCCAGGTGAGCGAGCAGGAGATGCTCGCGTTCAAGCGCCGATATCAGGCGGGAATGCAATCGGCGGACAATCGCCCGAAGGACCTCGAACTGGTGCTGGCGGACGGGACGGTGTTCCTGCACAAGGGTCGCGTGACGAATACGGTGAACCAGGTGAGCGCCACGACGGGAACGCTCGAGATACAGGCGGTTTTTCCCAATCCCGAGAAGTTATTGCTGCCAGGCCAGTTTGTTCGCGTCAAGGCGCAGACCGACGTGCGGCCGAACACGATTCTCGTTCCGCAGCGCGCCGTGCAGGAGATGCAGGGCCTGCGGTCGGTCTTCTCGCTCGATGGCGACAACAAGGTGATCCAGCGCAGCATCATGACCGGCGAGCGCATCGGCGACCAGTGGGTCGTCGAGCAGGGCCTCAAGCCCGGCGAGAAGGTGATTGTGGAGGGCATTCAGAAGGTCCGCCCGGGGGTTCCGGTGACACCGACGCCATACGTGCCGCCAACGCCTCCGGCGGGTACGGATGCCGGTAATCCCGCGCCGGAACCGAGCACGGGCGCGCCCGAAACCGGCGAAGACAAGTCGGAAGGCAAGTCAAAGGACCACAAGGACAAGAAAAAGAAGGCCGACAAGGCCGAGAAGGAAGGGTGAGTCGTTATGGCACACCTCTTCATCAACCGTCCCGTTTTTGCGATGGTTATCTCGATCGTGACGGTCCTGATCGGCTCGATCTGCATCGTGACGCTGCCAATTGCGCAGTATCCCGAGGTCGTGCCTCCGCAGGTCCAGGTCAAGGCCACGTATCGCGGCGCGAACGCCGTTGACGTCGAACAGACGGTCACGCAGACGATCGAGCAGCAGCTGATCGGCATCGACGGGTTCCAGTACGTGAGCTCGACGAGCACGAACGACGGCGCATGCACGATCACGCTGACGTTCGAGCTCGGCACAGACATCGACATGGCGGTCGTCCAGACCCAGAACAAGGTGAAGATCGCAGAGCCGCTGTTGCCGTCGGATGTCACTCGCGAAGGTGTCACGACAAAGAAGGTCAGTTCCGGCTTCCTGCTGTTCGTGACCGTCACGTCGCCGGACGGTCGTTACGACGACCTGTTTCTGTCGAATTTCGTCACGATCAACCTGCTCGATCAGATCGGGACGATTCCCGGGGTTGGCGAGGCGCGCCTCGGCGCGGTGCGCGATTACGGAATGCGCATGTGGATCGACCCGGACAAGCTCGCCAAGATGGGTCTGACCGCGGCCGATATCCAGAGCGCGGTGCAGGCGCAGAACAAGCAGTCGCCCGGCGGAACGATTGGAAAGCCACCGGTACCGTCAGACGTCGACTTCCAGTACCCGGTCAGTGCAGGCGGGCGGCTCAAGGACGTCGAGGAATTCAAGAACATCATCGTGCGGGCCAATCCGGACGGCTCGGTCCTGAGGGTCAAGGACGTCAGCAGCGTCGAGCTTGGCGCTACGGACTACGGCACGTACTTCCAGAAGGATGCGGGGCCGGCGGCCGGCGTCATCGTCTACCTTTCGCCGGGCGCCAACGCGCTCGCTACGGCAGAAGCGATCAAGGAGTATCTCGAGCACTCGAAGGCGAACTTCCCCGCCGGCATCGAATACCAGATCCCGTACGATTCGACAAAATTCGTCGAACAGTCGATCGAGGGCGTGGTGCACACGTTCTTCGAAGCGGTCTTTCTCGTTCTGCTCGTCGTGTTCGTGTTCCTTCAGAACTGGCGTGCAACGCTGATTCCGCTGCTGACTGTTCCGGTGTCGATCGTCGGCACGTTCATCTTCTTCCCGTTTCTGGGGTTTTCGCTCAACACGATCAGCCTGCTGGGGCTTGTCTTAGCCATCGGAATCGTCGTCGACGACGCGATCGTCGTCGTTGAGGCCGTTCAACACAACATCGACCATGGGAAGATGGAGCCGAAGCCCGCGACCGAGAAGGCAATGGACGAGGTCTCGGGACCTGTCGTCGCGATTGCGTTCATCCTCGCGTCGGTCTTTGTTCCGGTCGCATTCCTGGGCGGCATTTCGGGCCAGATCTATCGGCAGTTCGCACTGACGATCGCCATCTCGGTGCTCATCTCGGCATTCAACGCACTGTCGCTCAGCCCTGCACTTGCGGCCCTGCTGTTGCGGCCGGCGACAGGCAAGGGACTGCTTGCACCCTTCTACCGCTGGTTCAACAAGTGGTTCGACTGGATGACGGGCAAGTACCTCACCGGCGTGAAGTTCTTCCTGCGCCGAACGCTCATTGCATTTGTCGTGCTCGCCGTCGGCTATTCCGCAATCGTCGGGATGTTCATGAAACTCCCCGGAGGGTTCCTGTCGTTCGAGGATCAGGGCGTGTTCTTCATCGTCGTACGCCTGCCCGACGGTGCCTCGCTCGAGCGGAATCTCGTCGTCGTCAACCAGATCAATGAATTCCTCAAGCAGACGCCGGGCGTCGACACGTTCACGACGTTTGGCGGCAACGACATCATCAACCAGGTCAACGTCCCGAACGTTTCTTCGTATGTCGTAACGCTGAAGGATTGGAGCGAGCGTGAATCGCCGGATCTCTACATCACGAAGATCACGGCAGGGCTTCAGCAGAAGCTCAATACAATCGACAGCGCTGTCGCGTTCGCGGTGCAATTCCCGCCGATCATTGGTCTGGGCAACGGCGGCGGCTTCGAGTTCTATGTGGAGGACCGTGCCGGCGGCACGCTCGATAACCTGTACGCGAATACGCAGGCCCTGATCGCTGCCAGCAAGGAGCAACCGGCGCTGACCGGCGTCAACAGCGGCTTCCGCGTTTCGACTCCGATCCTGAAGGTGAATCTGGATCGCGACAAGACCCAGAAGTTGGGGATAAACATTCAGGATCCATACTTTGCCTTGCAGGCCTATCTGGGCGGCCTCTATATCAACGACTTCAACACATTCGGCCGGACATGGAAGGTGATGCTTCAGGCCGAGCCGCAGTTCCGCCGAAACCCGAGTGATATCAACAGGTTGTTCGTGCGAGCAGGTACCGGCGAGATGGTTCCGCTTGGAACGCTCATGTCCGTGGATGCAGTCAGCGGTCCAGAGGTCATCTACCGGTACAACCGCTACCGGGCGGCAAAGATCTCGGGCGACGCTGCACCGGGTTACAGCTCCGGTCAGGCGAACGAAGCAATGGAGAGTCTGGCGACCAAGAACCTGCCGCCGGGTTACGGCTACGAGTGGACGGGCACGGTATTCAATCAGAAGCAGTCGGAAGGAAAGGAGCCGATCATCTTCGGACTGGCGGCGATCCTCGTCACCCTGCTTCTCGCCGCGCTGTACGAGAGCTGGTCGATTCCGTTCGCCGTGCTCCTGTCCATCCCGTTGGGACTGCTTGGGGCGCTTGTCGGACTTTTCGCTGGCGACAAGGCCTACGACGTCTACGCGCAGATCGGTATCATCACGCTGATCGGTCTCGCGGCTAAGAACGCGATCCTGATCGTCGAATACGCAAAGATGCAACATGAACTCGGAATGAGCGTGTACGACGCGGCGGTGGAGGCCGCGCACCTGAGGTTGCGCCCAATCCTCATGACGTCATTCGCGTTCATCCTCGGCGTGGTGCCGCTGATCATTTCCGTTGGCGCAGGCGCCGGCGCCCGGCAGGTCATCGGCATCGCGGTGGGCTACGGAATGACGATCGCGACCGTGGCCGGCATCTTTGTCGTTCCGGCGCTCTACCTTGCAATTCAGGGCACATCGGAGCGCTTCTTCGGAGCCGAGAAGAAGTCCCCGGTCCCTCCGGACCATGCGCCGGCGGAAGGGGGTGACTAACAATGCGAACACGTTGCATTGTCGTCGTCCTCGCGCTCGCGGTCTGCGCCGGTGGTTGCAAGCTCGGGCCGAACTACAAGCGGCCGCAGGTTGAGGTCCCGCCGGACTACCGCGCGGGCGACGTGAACCCTCAGCCGAACCCCGCGTCGATAGCGGACCTGAAGTGGTTCGATCTGTTCCAGGATCCCGCGCTTCAGGAGCTTGTCAAGGAAGCGCTTCAGAACAACTTTGACCTTCGTATCGCATCGGCGCGCGTCCTCGAAGCGCGCGCGCGATACGGAATCGTCAAGGCGGACCAGTTTCCGACGGTCAACGGCAATGCAAGTTTTACGGCGCAGCGCGCGTCGACGGTTGGCGCGCTCAACATACCGGGTGCCCCCTCGAGCGCGGACGCAAGCTTCACGACCGTCGGCTTCTCGCTGTCGTGGGAGCTGGATATCTGGGGGCGGATTCGTCGGCTCAAGGAATCCGAGCGCGCGCTCTATTTCGCTGCCGAGGACACGCAGCGCGCCGTCATCGTCACGCTGATTGCCGACGTTGCGTCGAATTACTTCCGGCTGCTCGAGCTCGATTCCGAGCTCGCGATTGCCAATTCGACGCTCGTCACCCGGCAGGAGGGCCTCAGGCTCACGACCGCTCGGCGCGATCGCGGCGTCACGTCCTCGATCGACGTGCGTCAGGCGGAGGACCTGCTCTACACGGTCCAGACGCAGATCGCCGACATCGAGCGGGCCATCGAGCAGTCCGAGAATGAGATCAGCTTCCTCGTCGGCCGCGTGCCCGGGCCGATCAAGCGGGGTCAGCCGTTCATCTCGCAGTCGTTCCCATCCGTGGTGCCCGAGGGGCTGCCGTCGTCTCTCCTCGAGCGCCGTCCCGACGTTCTGGCTGCCGAGCAGCAGCTCGTCGCGGCGAACGCCCAGATCGGCGCGGCAAAGGCGCTGTACTTTCCGCAGATCTCGCTGACCGGGTTCCTCGGCGGCGAGAGCCGAGCGTTGTCGAACATCTTCACGGCCCCCGCGCGTTCGCAGTTCATCTCGCCCAGCGTGGTGCAGCAGATCTTCAACGCGGGACGAATCCGATCGAACGTGCGCTTTACCGAGGCACAGAAGGTCGAGTTCGTCGCGGCGTACGAGCAGTCCGTGAGCAACGGGTTTCGCGAGGTCTCGAATTCGCTCATAGAGCATACGAAGAGCCGCGAGGCGCGCGAGCAGCAGGAGAAGGTCGTCACGGCTCGGCGCGAGATCCAGCGGCTTGCGCAGGTTCGCTGGCTCGGAGGGCTCGACAGCTATCTGCAGGTGCTCGATGCGGACAGAAACCTGTTCGAAGGCCAGATTTTTCTCGCGCAGCTCAGGCTTCGCGAATTGCTGTCGGTGGTGGATTTGTATCGCTCGCTTGGGGGCGGCTGGCAGACGTAGTTCCGGTCTGTCAATTGTTCGGTGTTGGCAACGGTCACGCCGTTACCGTTCGCAACACCTGAACGTGGCGAAAATTCGGAAACCGAATGGGCGCGAGGTCCGTATCCGCGCTCAGTCGAGGGCTGAAGTCTATGTCGGACACCAACGTCCCACACGTCGTCATCGTCGGTGGCGGGTTTGGCGGCATGGCGGTTGCCAAGGCTCTCAAGCATGCGCCAGTCCGTGTCACGCTTGTCGACAAGTCGAACCATCACCTGTTCCAACCTCTTCTCTACCAGGTCGCGACGGCAAACCTCGCCCCTGGCGATATCGCCGCGCCAATCAGGCATGCGTTGCGGGGGCAGAAGAACGCGACGATCGCGATGGCTGAAGTCACTGGCGTGGATGCGGCAAAGCGCCAGATCCTCGTCGATTACCTCGGCGAGCGCGACACGCCGTACGGATACGACTACCTGGTGCTCGCGCTCGGCGCGTCGCACAGCTATTTCGGCCGTGACGAATTCGCCCCGTTTGCCCCCGGCATGAAGGCCCTGCCGGACGCGACGGCGGTTCGCGCGCGCGTGCTTCGGGCATTCGAAATCGCCGAGATCGAGCGCGATCCGTCAAAGCATAAGGACCTTCTCACATTCGTCATCGTCGGTGGTGGTCCGACGGGCGTTGAGATGGCTGGCGCGCTTGCGGAACTGCGGAAGTATACGCTCAAGTCGGATTTCCGTCGGATCGACCCGTGCACGGCCAGAATCATCCTTGTCGAGGGCAGCCCAAGGCTGCTCGCCGCATTCCCCGAGGAGTTGTCCATCAAGGCACGGAAGCGCCTCGAGAAACTTGGCGTCGAGGTGCACACCGGCATTCACGTCGAGCACATCGACGAGAAGACCGTAACCTTTGGGGGCGAGACGATTCCGTGCCGCACGGTCATCTGGGCGGCAGGCGTCAAGCCGTCGCCGGCGGGAAAGTGGCTCGGCGCGCCAATGGACAAGGCAGGGCGGGTCCGGATCGAACCGGACTGCAGCGTGCCGGGCCATCCAGAGGTGTTCGTCATCGGCGACACCGCGTCACTCGACCAGAACGGCAAGCCGCTTCCGGGTGTTGCCCAGGTCGCAATGCAACAGGGTGCGTACGTCGCAAAGGTGATTCGGAACCGGATCGCCGGACGCAAGGCCCCAAAACCGTTCAGTTACTTTGACAAGGGAAACATGGCGGTCATCGGCAAGGGCTACGCCGTGCTGGATGCGGGCAAGGTCAAGCTCAGCGGATTCCCGGCGTGGACCGTGTGGGCGATGATACACATCCTGTTTCTGCCTGCCATCGGCAATCGGCGGCGCGTGATGGCGCAGTGGTTCTATTCGTACTTCACGAACCAGCGCAGTTCCCAGCTCATCTTGAAGCCTCGGCTCGACTCGTTTCCCGAGGGAATGGAATCCACGCCTGAGCCGCAGCCGCCGGAGACTGCAGCTGAGAAATGAACGCTGACGTTCCGGCCGCGGCGCCGCTGGCACGGCGAACAACTCTCGTATATGGTGCTGAAAATTCTCGGTCCAGATGATTCACGGGCGGCCATTTGGGCCGGTCACCTCACGGGGCATCAACCGCTCCGCAATCCACGCGGCGCACTCGCAACAGCTCTCTTTCTGGAGGATCCGCATGCTCGGCTTCGATCTTGATATGTGGGACTACATCACGTTCGCCGTCCTTCTGGTCATAGCGGTCGGGGCGGTTGCGGGGGCAGTGATTCTGCTCGGCCTGCCCGGCAAGATCGCCCTTGCGCGCAAGCATCCCGAAGCCGAGGCCGTCAACCTCATGGGCTGGGCGGGCGGGCTCGCTGTTGTTCCCTGGATCCAGGCATTCATCTGGGCGTTCAAGCCGACCGACGTCATTGACATCCGCCGGTTCCCGCTCGAGACGCAGAAGGCGATCGAGGAGGAGATCCAGCGACTGAAGGGTGTCGAGGCGGTCGAAAAGGCGATCGCCGAGAAGCACGGGGTCGACGTGGGAGCAGTCCCACCCCCGCCAACCTCCGCCACACCACTCGCATCCAGCTCCCCGACGGCGACCGAGCGCACTCCCGAATCGCCCAAGAGCAGCGATTCCAAGGCATAGGACGGCTCCACCATGGTCATTGCACTCGTCATCGCCATCGTGTTTATCGCGTTTGTCTACCTGGTCTTCTTCCAGTTCAAGTGGCTCAAGTTCAGTATCACGTGGGCCGTGGTCTCGTTCTACGTCGGACTGCACGTCGTGCTCGTGTTCATCATCGGGATGCACTTCATGACGCCGTACTCGACCGACGCAAAGGTCATCCAGCACACGATCCAGCTCGTGCCCCGCCTGCCCGAACCCACTCTGGTCACGGCGGTGTTCGTCAAGCAGAACACCGCGGTCAAGAAGGGGCAGCCGCTCTTCCAGTTCGACAAAACCCAGTATGAAGCCAAGGTCAAGGCGGACCAGGCGTCGATTGCCGCCGCAAAGCAGGACGTCCTCGGCCTGAAGAACAACGTGTCGCTGGCGCAGGCGGCTGTCATGCAGGCCAAGGCTCAGCGTTCCGCGCTCGACACACAGCGGGGGATTCTGCAGGCGAATCTCGATCTCACACAGGTGAATCTCGTGAAGGCGGAGGCCGCCCGCGATTACGCCAAGCTCCAGTTCGAACGATACAAGACGCTCAAGGCCAGCGACGCCGAATCCATCGAGGAGTTCCAGAAATGGGACTACGACCTGCGCGAGAAGGAGGCGACCGTGCTCGAGGCGACGACCAGCATCGAGAAGGCCAGGCTCGAGCTCAAGATGTGGGACTCGGACCTGGCCGCTGCCGATGCCGCCGTCAAGCAGGCGCAGGACAACGTCGAGAAGGCGCAGATCGCGTACAACTCGAATATCGATGGAGTGAACACGACGGTCGCCGAGGCGGAGGCGCAGCTCGCGCAGGACCAGTACTATCTCGACAACACGACGATGGTAGCGCCCGAGGACGGCCTGATCACGAACTTGCAGGTCCAGCCCGGGATGGTCTCGGGTGTCGTACGATTCGGCGCGATTGCAGCTCTGATCGTCGACGAGGACCGTTACGTCCTCGGGACGTACTATCAGGAGCACCTGAAGTACGTAAAGGCGGGGATGCCCGTCGAAGTCGCCATCGACCTCTACCCCGGCCAGATCTTTACAGGAAAGGTCGAAGCCATCTGGTTGGCGAGCGGTACGGGCCAGCTATTGCCGAGCGGCGACCTCCCTTCATTCAACCCGCCGCCAGAGGTGCCTCAGGGGCGATTCGCCGTAACAATCCGGTTGGACGATCCCGACCAGAGCAAGTTCCCCATCGGAGCGCAGGGGGCGTCGGCGATCTACACGACCGGCGGCGCCTGGATGTGGTTGCGCAAGGTATCGATCCGCACCTACACCTGGGTCAACTGGCTCTATCCGATGTCGCTGTGATGCGAGCACTGCATGTCACATTGCGCCGAACGGCGCCGTTCAGTCGCGCGATTGTCGCGGCTGCGGTTGCGCTCAGTCTCGCGCTGGGCGTGGCGTCGTGTTCGTTGCACAAGGCGCCTCCTCGTTCAGAGATCTCCGCCAAGGCAATGCCGGCGCCCGCGACGATTCCACCCGGCTGGACGCCAACCTCGCCGACCGGCGAGGATGTCTCGAACGACTGGGTCAAGACGTTCGGCGACCCCGGTCTCGAGTCGGTGGTCAACGAGGCGATCGCCCACAACACGGACTTGCGCCAGGCGGCCGCAACGGTCGAGATCGCGCGCCAGGGTGCGCTGCTTGTCGGCGCAAAGCTGAAGCCCCAGGTTGGGCTGAATGCGGGCGGGTCGCTGACGCGCGACAAGGATCAGGACGAGACGTTTCGCAGCAACGAGATCTATGTCCAGGTCGCCTGGGAGGTGGACATCTGGGGCAGGCTGCGGTCGGAACGTGCCGCGGCGGTCGCTCAATATCAGGCGACTGCGCTCGACTATGCGTTCGCGCGACAGTCGCTTGCGGCGACGACAGCCCAGACGTGGTACCTCGCGATCGAGACGCGTCAATTGATCGGTCTTGCGCAGCAGGATGTGGACATCCACACACGGTTGCTCGACCTGGCCAAGGTGAAGTACTCGGCGGGCAAGGTCTCGGCGCTCGACGTCGCCGAGGCGACTGCCGCGCTGAACAACTCGCAGGCTAAGCTTGTCCAGACGCAGGGACTGTACAACGAGGTTCGCCGATCGCTCGAGGTTCTCGTCGGCCGGTTTCCGTCGGCAGAACTGGACGTTGCGCAGGATTATGCGCAGCTGCCGCCGCCGATAAAGGCGGGGCTTCCAGCATCGCTGCTCGAGCGGAGGCCCGACATTCTTGCAGCCGAAAGCCAGGTGATCGGGGCGTTCCGTTCGCTCGAATCGGCTCGGCTCGCACTCTTGCCGACAATCGTGCTGACGGCCGAGGGCGGGCGCCTGAGCGACGGAATCCTCAACCTCCTCAAGCTGAATCCGTACCTGATCGCGGCGAGTGCGGGCCTCTTCCAGCCGATCTTCAACGGCGGCGCCCTCAGAACCAAGATCAGGATCGAAACGGCCAAACAGGAGAAGGCGATCGCGAACTACGGCAGCGTCGCGCTCGGCGCGTTTCGAGATGTCGAGGTAGCGCTCAACAACGAGCAGGTGCTCGCCGACCAGATTCAGTACGAGCAGCAGGCGCTCGTGAGTCGTGTCGAGGCCGTTCGAATTGCGACGCTTCGGTACCAGGCGGGAAAGATATCGCTCCTGCCGGTCCTTCAGCTTCAATCCGAGCAGTTGTTGACCCAGGCGAGCATCATCAAGTTGCAGGACGCCCAGCTGGCAAACCGGGTGAAGCTGCACCTCGCGCTCGGCGGCGGATTTGATTCGGAACCGGCGGCGACGATGCAGCCGCCTCCGCCGACACCGACGAAATAGTCCCGGCACGGTATGCGGGAAGGCTTCCACTCGGACTCGGCCGGTTGCGACGACGTCGGACAGGCGATCGTATGGCGTGGCCGCCGCTCGCGTTCGCTGGTGCGGGAGCGATGAGGCGCGTCGCGCTGTTCGAAGGCATCCGCCCGCTGACCCGCAAGGGTGCGGTGCGCGACTCGCTGGCAGGTCTGACGGTCGCGTCGATGAATATCCCGCAGGTACTCGGATACACACGCATTGCCGGAACACCTGTGATCACTGGACTGTACGCGCTGCTCCTGCCGCTCGCGTGTTTTGCCGTCTTCGGATCGTCGAGGCACCTGGTGGTGTCGGCAGATTCGGCAACGGCTGCAATTCTGGCGGGAGGACTCGCAGGCAGGGCGCCGATCGGAAGCGACAGTTACATGGCGCTCGTGACGATCGTGACGCTGCTCACCGCGGGCCTGCTGTTCGTCGCGTGGGTGTTCAGGCTCGGGTTTCTGGCCGACTTCCTGTCTCGAACGGTGCTTGTCGGATTTCTGACGGGCTGCGGCTTTCAGATCGGGATCGCCATGTTGCCGGACATGCTCGGTCTGACGGTTGTTGCGCGCGGCTCAATAGAGAAGTTTGCCGTCGTCCTCGCGAACCTGCCGCACGTCAACTGGCCGACGGTCGGGTTATCCGTGGTGGTCGTCGTCGCGATTCTCGCGGCAAAGAGGTTTGCGCCGCGTTTGCCGGTCGCGCTGGTCGCCGTCGTGGGCGGAATCGCGGCGAGCTTCGCCTTGAACTTCGGCGCCCGCGGAATCGCGCTCATAGGACCGGTGCCGGGCGGACTGCCGTCGATCCGGATTCCGAGCCTTCACTGGACCGACGTCGTCGATTTGTTTCCGATCGCAGGGTCGTGCTTTGTGATGATCATCGCCCAGAGCGCCGCGACCTCCCGGATCTTTGCGCTGAAACACCACGAGCGCGCCGACGAGGACGCCAACATCCTCGGATTGTCGGCCGCAAACGTTGCGGCGTCGCTGAGCGGTTCGATCATCGTCAACGGCAGCCTGTCGCAGACTGCGGCCGCCGATTCCGCCGGTGCGCGAAGCCAGTTCTCGCAGCTCGTGATCTCGGCGATTGTGACATTCGTGCTGCTATTCGCCACGGGACCGCTGCAGTACCTGCCTCACGCTATCCTCGCGGGAATCGTCTTCACGATCGCGGTCGGGCTCGTCGACGTTCGAAGCCTCCGTGACATTCTGCGCACGAATCCCGGCGAGTTCGCGGTGACACTCGCGACGGCGGCGTCCGTGGTCATCATTGGCGTCGAGCAGGGAATCCTGATCGCGATGGCAATCTCGCTGCTGCAGCACGTCCGTCACAGCTACAGGCCGCACACCACGCTTCTCGCGCCGGACGATACGGGGCGATGGGTCCCGACGCCTGTCCGTCCCGGCGTCGTGACCGAACCCGGTCTGATCGTGTACCACTTCGGCGCGGATCTGTTTTACGCAAATTCGGAGCGGTTCGCCGATGAGGTGCACAGTCTGATCAACAACGCTCCGTCGCCTGTGCGGTATCTGGTGATCGACGCGAGTGCGATCACGGACCTCGACTACACCGCGGCTCGCTCGTTCAAGTACCTGTGCAGCGAATTGCGCGATGCGGGTGTCGAGGTCGTGCTGGCTCGGGTGACGACCTATCTCAAGAAGGACCTCGACGCCAACGGCATCACGTCCGTCGTCGGCGAGGATCGCGTGTTTGCACGGCTGCACGAAGCACTCGAGTACGTCCAAGGCGGAGACGCCGCCACGGGGATCACATAATCGACCCGAACCCGCCCACGACGCGGCCGTTTCGACCGGTTTGCGGGAACTTCGCGCCGCCGTCCGATTGCACATGACCCGGCGGCCATTGCCGGGTATCCTGCGGAATATGGCTCGGTGGATTCCACCGGCATCCTCGTACGCTCTGATCCGCGTGAACTGCTGGTTTTCCAGCGAAGCGCAAGGACCAGCTGACATTCACTCGGACGACCAACCACTCCCGGAGACACACCACGATGAAAGCGACACAACAGCTCCACGACCTCGGCCAGAGCATCTGGCTCGACAACATCACGCGGGACCTGCTCGACAGCGGAACGCTGCAGGGCTACATCGACAACCTGTCGGTGACAGGGCTTACATCGAATCCCACGATATTTGACCACGCGATCAAGAACAGCTCGTCGTACGACGCGGCGATCGAAAAGGGTCTGAAAGCGGGCAAGTCGGGCGAGGACCTGTTCTTTGACGTGGCGCTCGACGACATCACCCGCGCTGCCGACCTGTTCAGGCCTATCTACGATCGCACCTGCGGTGTGGACGGCTTCGTGTCGCTCGAGGTATCGCCGCTGCTCGCATACGACACCGCGACGACGATCCGCGTCGCCAAGGAACTCTTTGCGCGCGCCGAGCGCCCCAACCTCTTCATCAAGATTCCCGGAACGCCCGAGGGCCTGCCGGCGATCGAGGAGGCGATCTTCGCTGGAGTGTCGGTCAACGTGACCCTGCTCTTCTCGCGCGAGCATTACCTGGCTGCGGCGGACGCCTACATGAAGGGCATCGAGCGCCGCATCGACGCCGGGCTCAACCCGTACGTTGCATCGGTCGCCTCGCTGTTCATCAGCCGATGGGACACGCCGATCAAGGGCAAGGTTCCCGCCGACCTCGAGAACAAGCTCGGTAATGCGATCGGCGTCCGCTGCTACAAGGCGTATTGCGACCAGATGGCGTCGACGAGGTGGCAGCGGGCGTTCAACTTTGGCGCCCGGCCGCAGCGGCTCCTGATGGCGAGCACGGGGACAAAGGATCCTAACGCGTCGGACATTCTGTACGTGAAGGCGCTCGCGGCTCCGAACACCATCGACACCATGCCTGAAGCGACGCTCAAGGCGTTCGCGGACCACGGTGAGCTCGATGGGACGATTCCTGCTGACGGCGGCAACTGCGAAGAAGTGCTGGCCGCGTTCGGAGCGGCGGGCATCGACATCGACG